>CAMOBD010000006.1 GCA_946578345.1 uncultured Clostridium sp. | reverse complement strand
TCTTATGTGCGCCGCCAGCGTTTATCCTGAGCCAGGATCAAACTCTCATGTTATTCGGTTTCCGATAAGCTTCGTTCTGCTGTGTCAGACTTCAGTAAAAACCTCCTCGATGTACACTGAGTACTATCTCGTCGATTTTTCTTCGTCTTCCTTGCATAACTTGCTTCTCGAAACCCTCTATAATCTAATTATTTCTAATCAAATTTATTTGAGTTCTTAGCTCTATTTTTCACGCTTTCGCGTTCAATCTTTTTTGGTAGTTTTACTACCGCTTTATTGGTTTCTCAAAGTTTATTGTTTACTTTTCAATGTGCTTTTTATGTTCTCAATCGATTAACTCGACGACAAGAAATATTTTAGCATAATTATTAATATAATGTCAATACTTTTTTTGAATTTTTTTAAGAAAATTTTCGAAAATTTTCTTTATATTTTTTATGTTAAATTATTCCTTAATTTTACTACCTATTTTAATGCTTTTTAAGTAATAAAAATTAGCTTCGCCAGAAGCTAATATCTATAATACCACCTTAGTGTTGTTTAGTCAATAGTTTTTTCTAAAAAAGTTTATGGAAATTTATTCCATTATGGTATTCCATAAACAAGCAATTGGGGGTCTGTCCCCAATCACTTGTCAAAAACCTAAAACAGTTAATTTCTCCGATAATGCATTCATAAATAAATTTACCCAATTACTAAGGAATGTATTAAATGTATTCGCATCATAGTTGCTTGCTATAGCAGTATTACTTCCTGTTAGTTCAGGTATTTCTTCAACTTGATCTGCTCTGATTGTACTGGTATCATATGTAATAGTTGATGTTTCTGTCTGTTCACCATTAAGTGTGTTTGCTACTATCTCATATGAATTATTTATGGAATCATTTTGAACATTACTCATATTTATTGTTATTGTAATATTTTCATTAGATACATCTGTGTTTGGAATTATCTGAATAGTATTCGTTGTTAAATTATCTGTATTGCTTTTAGTAATTACTATCCTTGTGCTACTTACACTTGTATCTTGAGTAGTTGATAAGTCTATTACTTCATCAGAACTGTCGGTAATACCGTTATTTTCTCCTGCTATACTATTTCCTTCAAGAGCACTATTTCCATTAACATTTTCTTCTACAGTAGTGTTCATACTTTCTGTGTTTTCCATACTTACAATTGTATCTTCATTATCTACTACATTTTCATTAGTAGCTGTATTATCTGTCTCATTATTTGCATTATAAGTTGTAACATCTCCGCTCATATTATTTGCATCAGTTATATTTGTATTGTCAATGCTTTCATCAATTATTTCTTGTTCTATCATTGTTCCTATTAAATCTATAGTCAAACTGCTAGAGCTAGATGTTCTATCATATACTAAATTAATAGTATTTTCTAAATTTATTTCTGTTCTTATAACTTCACCATTATTTTCATATACATTTATATAAAGATTGTCTCCTATGGTTACATTTTGCATATTATCTATTAATTCATCTATTTTTAATGCCAAATTGCTCGTATCTGTATATTCAATTCCCAAGCCAAGTGTAGAAAGTTTGTTACTTAGCATTACTAATGTTTGCGTATCTCCTCTTAATGTAGTTAACGCGTTTATTATTAATTGTTTTAGATTTTCTCCTGTTATTTGTATGCCGTATACGTTCGCATTATATGTTTGTCCATTTACTTGTATTTCTTGTGATGACTTTGTATAACTTTCTTCAGATATTACATTCATTATTACTGGCAGATATGTTTCCGAAATGTGAGCCCATTCTTCATCAGTAATATCTAATAGATTTGTATATTCATTTACATTAATACTATCCGGAAAATTCTCTATTCCAAAATTTGCTGCCAATTGAGTTAGTCCAGAATTTTCTGTGCCAACATATCCTTGAAATATTTCATCACAACTTACAGCATAAATATCTCCACTATTTATATAAGATGCTTTAAATAAATCTATATCTCCATTTTTTAAAGTTGCGTCAGCATATGTTCTATTTGTAGTAATATCATGTCTTGCTGTAGTCACTACATTCAATTGCTTTGAACTATTTTCTCCTTGCGCAATTACTAAAGATAAATTGCCATCAGAAGTATAAGAGTTATTTGTTTTAAATTGACTTTGCTCAGCTTGTTTATCATTTTTAATCACATCAAATACATCTTGGTTTTGAGCAAAATATTTCCAGAATAACTCTTCATTAGACTTAAATAGATCTGTTGTAAAATATAGCACTGCTATTATCGCTGCTATAATAAGTACAATTACTATTGGAATGATTATTAACAAAATTTTCTTTTTACTCTTCATACATACACAGCTCCTTTTAGGATTAATTTTTTTATTTATAATACACTAAGCAAGGATAAAAAAGAATTGTTATTTGGGCTAGGCTCACAAATTTGAAATTTATGATGCTAGTCTACTTTCTCACTCGTTGTTGCAAAAAGAAACAAGTATTGCTAGGCAAAATTTAGTAAAAAACCGGAGGCGTACTTTGTGTACGCTGAGGATTTTTTATCTAAATTTTAACAACGCAAGACGCCGTTTATTTTTGCAACTCTACTTTCTTTGTTTTACCACCTCATACATCACAATACCCGCAGACACAGACGCATTAAGAGAGGTTATTTTTCCTTTCATTGGTATCTTTACTAAAAAGTCACAGTTTTCTTTTACTAATCTACTCATGCCATATCCTTCACTTCCTATTACAATTCCGATTCCTCCTGTGAAGTCTTCGTCGTAATAGTACTTGTCTGTATTCATATCAGTTCCACAAATCCAAATGTCATTTTCTTTTAAAGTGTTTATTGCATCATTTATATTGTTAACTCTAGCTATTTTCATATATTCTACCGCACCTGCAGATACTTTCGCAACTGTACTATTTACATTAGCTGCTCTTCTTTTTGGAATTATTATTCCATGAACACCAGCAGTTTCTGCAGTTCTTATTATAGAACCCAAATTATGTGGGTCTTCTATCCCGTCTAATATAAGAACAAAAGGTTTCTCATTTCTGTTTTTGGCTAAATCAAGTATGTCATCTATTTCACAATAATTAAAAGGTGGAACAATTGCTATAACCCCTTGGTTGTTTTCAGTTTGTGACATCTGATTTAATTTAGTTTTACTTACTTCATTTATTATAACCTTTTTTTCTTTTGCCAACGCTATAATTTTATTTATAGAGCCATGCTTTTCTCCGTCTGATATAAATATTTTATTTATATCTCTGTCTGATTCCAAAAGTTCAAGTACAGCATTTCTTCCTTCTACTTGGTCGTTGAATTCATTTTCTTGTCTATTTATTTTCAATTCATTTTTATCCATCACTAACCATGTCCCTTTCTGTTATAATTAGTTTTCAACCTTTCTCTCTTTTTTGCTATTTACTTATGTTCTCTATTTCTTTTTTTATTTTATCTATCATATCTTTTTCATCATTATACTCTATCAAAATAGCATCCACATATTTTATGCTACTAGAAACTTTTTCACCTTTTTTGTATATACATAGGATTTTCTTGCCCATTTGTTCTGCTCTACCTATTTCAATACCTAAACCTAGTGATGGTTTTGAGACTTCGGCAATGAACAAATCGGATTTTGCAATTACATCTTTTGTGTTAAAGTTTCTATCATTTAAATGAGGTAAAATAATTTCATGTTCTTTATTCAATTTAGATTTCAAAATAGGATTATATAAATTGTTTTCATAATCCCACTGTTTTGCATGCCCTATATAAATTTTCATATGATTACTCCAAAAATTACAAATTCTTATCGTAGAACTTATTAGCCAAATAATTCTTCCATACTTTCTCGCTTGGGAAATATAAGTTCTTAGGCAAATTATCTACATCAAACCATTTCCAGTCCACTATTTCATCTGGCTCCATAGTTTTTACTTCTCCAGAATACTTTTTTGCTATCATCCCTACTGTTACAAACTGTGCATATTGATTTTTATCATTTGCAAAGCATATTACTTCTACATCTTCGACATCTAAATTTGTCTCTTCTTTTGTCTCCCTTATACCCGCTTCTTCAAAACTTTCTCCAAATTCTAATTTCCCTCCAGGCATTGTCCATGTTCCCTCTAAATGTAATTCGCTATCTGCCTTTTCTGGGTCATCATTTCTAAGTCCTAATAATAATTGATTCTTCTCATTTAGTACGATTACTCCTACACCTATTCCCATTTTCTTTTTATTTTCCATTTTTACCTCCAATCCGAGCTAGTAGCTCTATAAATTTATTTATTAATTAATTTTTCATAACATTTTCTGCATACTAATAAAAGTACTTCTCTCACTACAAGTGAAAAAGAATTGCTTTTTGGCTAGGCGCACGAGTTTGAAATTTATGAGGCGTACTTGGTGTACGTTGAATAAATTTCAAACGAAGTGCAACAACGCCAAAAACAATTATCTTTCACTTGGGTCACTCTTCATCTAGTTTAAGAACACTAAGAAAAGCCTCCTGTGGTATCTCTACATTGCCAATTTGCCTCATTTTCTTCTTACCACGTTTTTGTTTCTCTAGAAGTTTTTTCTTTCTTGTTATATCTCCACCATAGCATTTTGCTAAAACATCTTTTCTTAGAGCTGATATTGTTTCTCTTGCAATGACCTTGCCACCGATAACTGCTTGAATTGGTATAATAAATAATTGTCTTGGTATAACTGTCTTTAATTTTTCAACCATTTTTCTTCCTCTCTCATAGCTATTGTCCTTGTGAACAATGAATGAAAGAGCATCTACTGGCTGTCCATTTACATGAATATCTAGTTTTACTAGATCTGACCTTTTATACTCTTTAAATTCATAATCAAAAGAAGCATATCCTTTTGTTCTAGATTTAAGTTGGTCAAAGAAGTCATATATTATTTCATTTAATGGCATTTCATATATAAGTGTAACTCTGTTTTCATCTAAATATTTCATGTCTATATATATTCCACGTCTATTTTGACATATTTCCATTATATTTCCTACAAATTCTTTTGGCGTTAATATTTCTGCTGTTACCATTGGCTCTTCCATGTATGATATTTCACTTGTTGGCGGTAAATCAGCTGGATTGTATAATTCTATAACTTGTCCATCTGTTTTATGTACTTTATAAATAACCGAAGGAGATGTAGTGATCAAACTTAAATCGAACTCTCTGTCCAATCTTTCTTCAATTATTTCTAAATGTAGCAATCCTAAAAATCCACATCTAAATCCAAATCCTAATGCTCCAGAAGATTCTGGCTCATATTCTAATGCAGCATCATTTAGCTTTAACTTTTCTAATGCCACTTTTAAATTTTCATAATCACTTCCATCTACAGGATAAATTCCACAATATACCATAGGATTTACTTTTTTGTATCCTGGCAATGGTTCATCTGCAGGTCTATCCTTAGATGTAATTGTATCACCAACTCTAATATCTGACAAACTTTTTATACTTGCTGCAATATATCCAACTTCTCCTGCTTCCAACTTGTCACTTGGAGCATATGTTCCTGGCTCAAAATATCCTACTTCTGTAACAGTAAAAGATTTTTTATTTGCCATAAGCATTATTTCGTCTCCAACTTTTACAGTACCATCTTTTACTCTAACATATGCTATAGCACCTTTGTAATCATTATATATAGAATCAAATATCAAACATTTTAGTGGTGCATTTTCGTCTCCTGTAGGTGCTGGTAAGTCACTTACTATTCTTTCTAATACTTCTTCCACATTAAGTCCAGTTTTAGCTGATATACATGGTGCATCCTGTGCTGGTATACCAATTATATCTTCTATTTCTGCTTTAACTTCATCTGGCCTAGCATTTGGCAAGTCCACTTTATTTATAACTGGTAAAATCTCCAGATTATTGTCTATTGCTAAATACACATTTGCAAGTGTTTGTGCTTCAACACCTTGTGTACTATCAACTACCAATACCGCACCATCACATGCAGCTAAACTTCTTGAAACTTCATAATTAAAATCCACATGTCCTGGTGTATCTATTAAATTAAGTTCATATTCATTTCCATCTTTAGCTTTATATATCATTTTAACAGCTTGAGATTTTATGGTTATTCCTCTTTCACGCTCAATATCCATATTGTCTAATACTTGGCTTTCCATTTCACGACTAGAAAGCACACCAGTCATCTCAATTAACCTGTCTGCTAAAGTTGACTTTCCATGGTCTATATGTGCTATTATACTAAAATTTCTTATAAACTTCTTCCTGTCTTGCATTTTTCACTCCTTGTGATAAATCAGGAATATCCCCAACTTAACATTTACTTTTCCAACTTATGATATACTTTCTTACCTTTTCTTAAAATCGCATAACCTTCTTTAAAGTCTTCGTCCGATAAAACATAATTTACATCACTTATTTTCTCATCATTTAATGTAATTCCACCTTGATTTATTAATGTTCTAGCTTGACCTTTTGAAGGTGCCATTCCAGCTGTTATAATCGCATCCAAAATAGATATGTTTGCATCTACTTTTGATGTTGGCATATTTTCTAGTGAGCCTTGTCCTTCAAATAATGCTTTTGCTGCTTCTTCAGCTTTTTTAGCTTCTTCTTCTCCATGTATTAATTTTGTTATTTCAAATGCGGCTACTTTTTTAGCCTCATTGATTTGCTCATCTTTTAAGCTAGATAATCTGTTCACTTCTTCCATTGGTAAGAATGTTAAAAGTGATAAAACTTTTTTTACATCAGCATCATCGATATTTCTCCAATATTGGTAAAACTCATATGGAGATGTTTTATTAGCGTCTAGCCATAATGCTCCTTTTTCTGTTTTACCCATTTTCTTTCCTTCTTTTGTAGTAAGAAGTTTAAATGTTAATCCATAAGAATCAGAATGTCCAATTCTTCTAATCAAGTCAACTCCTCCTAAGATGTTAGACCATTGGTCATTTCCACCCATTTGAAGTTTGCATCCATATGTATTATATAAATGTAAAAAATCATATGATTGCATAAGCATATATCCAAGTTCAAAGAAAGTTAATCCTCTTTCCATTCTTTGCTTATAGCATTCTGCAGCTAACATTTTGTTTACTGAAAACAATGAGCCAATATCTCTCATAAATTCAACAAAGTTAAGCTTTAAAAGCCAATCTGCATTGTTTACTATTATTGCGCCATTATCTCCTTCAAAACTAATAAATTTAGATAATTGCTTTTTAAAGCATTCCACATTATGATTAATCTCTTCTCTTGACATCATTCTTCTCATATCAGTTTTTCCAGAAGGGTCTCCTATAGTTGCTGTTCCACCACCAATTAAAATAATTGGTTTGTGACCTGCTTTTTGCATGTGACTTGCTACCATCATTGAAACAAAATGACCTACATGTAAACTGTCAGCAGTTGGATCAAATCCTATATAAAAAGGAATTTGGTTATTATCTAAAACATCCTTTATTTCTTCATGAGTAATTTGTTCAATATAACCTCTTTCCATTAATTCTTCATAAACTTTTGACATTGTAATCACTCCTCTTTTTGAAAATCTTGTTCTATTTTACCACAAATCCAACTTCAATTTCAACAAATTTTAAGATTTAACTTTTTTATTGTTACAATTCACACTTAACGTCTATATGCTTTCTCATTCAAAAGTTTCTTAAAAAACTTAGCAATTGGTTCAATTATTAATTTTAATATAACTGTTATTATTCCTGTTAAAACCAAATTTATTGCAAACATTATTATAAATTTATAATACCACTCCATTGTTATATAAGGAGAGATAAAGTATAAAATTGATGCACCTATCCCTTAAGCAAAATATACATATATAGAGTTTTGTCCGATTTTACTTAATATATTTTCTTTGCAGTTTATAAAGTATTTTTTCAATAATAATACAATAACTACACCAAAAGATGACCATATCAAAAACACAAAATTAGGTGGGAATTTATTACCTTGTATATCAAATATATTTATTGGAGTAACTTTGTTTATTAAAAATAACATACAAATTAATGATGTAATAATAATTATTGTTTCCGCTAAATTCAATTTTTTATCTTTAGTTAAATTTCCCAGCATGTAAAAGAATAAATAGAAAAACAAATAACTAAGTTCTATTCCTAAATTTACTTTTCCTAAACTTGGAAATATAAAAGTAATTATAAACACACCAATATAGCATATTAGAGTTAATACTTTTGAAGCTTTTCTATTAAATAATTTTAACAACATTGCACCAAGTATACTTACTATGAAATATACTTTGAAAAACCACAATGAGTCAAGGACACTAGTAAATGGTGCAGTAGAAGAATATTCATGAAACATCCATTTTGAAAGCACTCCAACACTCACTGGATTATTACTAATATGTATGTAGTTAGTAATTTTTATTAAAATAAATATTATAACCATGAAAATCATATATCTAATTTGAGTAATTATCAAACTTTTCAAATATGATTTATTATTCTTTGAATATGCAAAAGACCATCCTGCTAAAAAGAAAAACATAGGCACTTCAAAAAGTAATGTAAAATTTGCAAACCATCTTGGCACATATGCATGCCCACTATGAAAAGCTGTATGAATAAGTACAACCAATATGATAGCAATTCCCTTAAGCGCATCTACATAATGATTTCTTTGTTTTTCTATTCGGTTGTTATTTTCTGTATAAATTAAAGCATTACTTGCTTTATGTTCTTTCACTCTATTTTCCTCCATCGTTTTTTCTTTTATCTTATATTATTTCCAATCCTTGAATAACAATAATAAGTTTAACATTCCATTCATATTATATCTGATTTGTACAAGTAGTAATAATATTGAAAAACATATAAATACTCTTCTAATAATTTTATTTTTTATTTTAAATCCAAATGCAAACATTAATATTTCTGCAAATAGGTAATGTAATCCGTAAATTGTTCCTTCATATAATCCAAACCTCAATATAACATGGATAAACATATTATATACGAATACCCCAAACGCCGCTAGCATATTTCTATCTTTAATGTTTCTTATCACATTATACAATATAAAAATAAAGAACATTATAGTTGCAATCATTACTAATTTACTTGATGATAAATCAAAAATAAAATAGTCCAATCCTTTTGCTGGTGTAACAATGTGTATTGAATTTAAGAAGAATATTGGCGATGCACCTATATAATAAAATGCCATTTTTATAAACTCAACCAAGCCATAATCTAGCGTATATGTATCCTTTTGTGTTTTTATAGAGTTAAAAAAGCTTTCAAAAATATATTCTCTATATGGTAAAATTAGCATAACAAGTAAAAAACCTACAACACAAGAGACGCCAACTTTGAGTATGTTCTTTTTATCTTTAAGTAAGAAGATTGCCATAATTGCAAAAGCTATACTATTTGTGATACACATTCCTGCTACTAATATACCAAGAATAGTTGATATTACTAATTTTTGTTTAGACAAATAGTAATAACTCAAAATCAATAAAGTACCACTAATCAAAAATGATTCTATAATAAAAGTTCCCAATAATGTAACAGTAGCAATTTCATAGATAGTAATGGTCAAAAAACACCATATTTTCTTTAGTCCTATTTCTTCCCTAAGTATTTTATATAAATAGAAAACTCCTATCAAATTTATTAGTATTTGAAAAAGTACTATATGATAATAATGATCTGTAGGATTGTTATTCGTAAAAATCATATTTTCAATTGTAGCAACACCTTGTGCCATAAAATCAAAGAATGGATGTATGCACATATGCATAACTTTTTCTTCATAATTCTGATTTACAGTATATATGTCTCTCGAATAAAGCATGTCATCATATGATAGAACATTTTTCCATCTAAAAGTTAAATCTTCACTATAAAAATTTGTCTTGTTTTTTATTATACTTGCTAATGTAAATAATATAATGAAAACAACTAGCATATAAAACAATATGCCATAATATTTCGAGATTTTATCTTCAAAGTTTTTTATAGCCTTTTTTATTTCTTCCCATGATATGTCTCTATTAAATTTTCGTTTCTTAATAAGTTCAAGATTTTTGTCCATTGTCTTCCCCTTTTTCATTCTTCTATTTTATAAATTTATCTTTCTCTGTTATCTATATTAAAACAATCACTCCAATAGCAATTATAAAGATTAATGCCAATAACATTAATATCCTATCTGATAAAAGTACTTCTACTGGGTCTCCATCCGAATCTCCCTCTATATTTAGGCTATATTTCATAGCTATAAGCATTAGTATTGGCACTGTAAAAATGAGATTATTTCCGAATTTAGCTATATTGCTACTATCTACGCACCACATTGAATAAAACACAATCATAAGAGTTAAGAACATATACATGTTTTTATCTAGGAAATCCTTGTTATAAAATTTTAAAACATCCCTTGTATTTGTTCCAGCTACTAATTCGTTTCTTCTTTTTCCTAATGCTAAATAGAATGAAAACGAAATAATTGTTAGATATAGCCAATTTGAAACTTCTACATTGATTATTGAAGCTCCATATACAACTCTTAGCACAAATCCAATAACCAAGCATATTACATCTAATAATGGAATATTTTTAAGTATTTTACTATATAAAATATTTAAAACTAGGTATATTAATAAAATTATAATGCTATAAATATTCGCATTAATTAGAATATTTCCTATAACTACTATTATAGCCAAAACAATTAATAACACATACGCTTCTTTTTTAGATACCTCTCCAGATGCAAGCGGTCTTTTGCATTTCTTTGGGTGTCTTTTATCTTTTTCTATATCACCTAAGTCGTTGATTATGTAGACTATTGAGCACACAAATGAAAATAATATAAATCCTATAAAAGTATTTATATTATTTTCTAAATTATTAAAGCTCATACTAAAAATCAGTGGTAAAAAAATCAATAAGTTTTTTAAATAGTGTTTTATCCTCATTAATTTCAAATATGATTTTATTTTCATTATCTCACCTTATTATATTTATTTGGTCAATTAGTGAATATACTTTGTTATAAAGAACTGTTAAGTTTTTATCACTTTGCTTATTATTTATTATCCAATGATAAATTGGTAAACCTACTACTTCTTTAAATTGCTCGCTTGAATTGCTTATCAAATAAATAAACGCATCCACTAAATCATTATATCTTTCTTCTCTAGTGCAATTAACTTTTTTTGGTTTTTTAAGTTTTGTAACTTTCTCTTTCTCTATATTAGCTTGCTCCCAATTTGTAGCATCTTTATTTAAGGTTAGTTTTAGATTTCCATAACGTGGCTCTTGTTTTAACAATGTATCTTTTATTCTTTCATATTCCATATTATTCTCTTTTTTCTCATATGGAATATTTGCTAAAATAGGATTTAAATATTGTATTAAATCAAATGCCAATTTAGTACTTTTAAATATATAATATGTTTTCATTTTTAGGAAAAAAGCTGTTTTAGAATAGACAGGAAACCATTCTATAAAACCTTGTGTTTGGTTACCTCTATGATTAAGATGTGTTCCACTTCTTAAAATCATATAAGTATTTTCAAACTTTTGCAATACTCCCTCACCAATTGTTTTGTCAATTTCATCACTAAAAACATTAACACAATTTTCTATTCCATTCTTATCTCCTAGTAACATATCCTCTGGTCTTCTACTGAAGAATTCTCTTACAAAGTCTTTTGAATTTTTGATATCTGCTATCTCATCATGCAATAAATATTTAGTATAATAAGGTCTTGCGATAGCTTCTCCGCCACCGCCCATTAGCCTAATAGTTTGGTCAGCTTCTCTTCTTCCTCTATAATAATCTATATAATAATATGCACCTAAGTTAAGACTTCTTAAAACTTTGTATCCATCTTCAAAATCTTTGTATTCTAAAGTTTCTGGAATTGTATCATATTTATAACCATATAAATTATTTAAAGGTATTGCGATAGTAATATCCTTAGTTCTTTTATCATCTGCTGTATGGATTTGCGTCTTATTATTTTTATCATCAATATTAGTTACTCCAGCAAATACAATTCTTGAATCAGTTCCACCTGTTACATCAACTATAACATTTTTAAATTTATCAGAGTTATATACAAGTTTAATATTTTCCATAATTTCATCTGCTGCTTGCTTTAACAATTTTTCGTAATCTTTTACGTCAAAATCTTTTTTTAATAACTCAACCATTGATGTATCTTTTAGTTCAAATTTACCATTACTAATTTCTATATATTTTTCAATTGGAAGTTGATAAACTCCCTTAACTTCCATCCTTTTAGTTAAATGTTGCTCAAACACCTGACTTTTATAAAAACTTAGGTTTGCAATAGCAACTTCCTCGTCCAACTCCATCTTTAGCCCTAATGCTTTCATAATTGTAATTAGAATATGGTATTCATTTGAAACTATAGTACAATCTGGGGTATTATAATAAAAAATGCTGGTTGTTCCAAAATAATCTTTACCTATTATAAATTTTTCTTTTTCTAAATATGCAAATGTAAAATTTCCTACAGTTTCAATTAGTTCTTGTGAACTATCTATAACGCTTGCCTGTTTATTTCCTATTAATATATCATTATTATATTTGCAAAATCCAGAGAAAATGAGTCTTCTATCCTTATTTTCTATTATTTCTTCTGATGAAATAATTAGATTCTGAATATTATTTTTTACTGTGTGCTGAAAATTAAATTTCTTTGGCATTTCTTTTTTTATAGATTTAACATCTATTTCTTTATTTGACACTACAATAGCAAAATTTTGAAAAGGCTCTTTTAACTCAAAAATGTCAATTTTTTTGCTGTATTTCTTATCATGCTTTTGTTTTAGTAAATCATCAAATTCTTTTTTTGTTGCATCTTTAAAATACGCAACAGTAACAGAATTTGTTGTTTGCATCTCATCTCCGTTTTTTATATACACTTTAACAAAATACAGTCCATCCTCCTCTAGTGTAAAATCATAAGAAGGGCTTAAGTTATCCTTTACAGCCCTCTTACACATATTGCCATCTTTATATAAATAGTATCCTCTTATAAACCAAGGATTTTTCAATCCACTAACCTCTATGTGAATCTGGTTTTCATGTAAAGATACATCAATATTATACTTTAACTTTCTAGACATTTTTCTCTCCCTTTGTTATTATATATTCTTATGTATGAGTTGGAAAATAATTGGATTTTTGGCTAGGCAAATGAGCAAGAAAACCGGAGGCGTGCTTTTTGCACGTTGAGGATTTTCGAAGCGAAATTTAACAACGCCAAAAGCCAATTATTTTTCAACGTTATTATACAACTTTTGCATAGCTACTCTCATACTTGTGAATAAGTTTAACGCCTATTGCAGTCAATACACAGCCCATTAAAAACCACAATAATAATCCAATATAATTTGGAGCTATTCCATCAATAAATATCTTTCTAAACTGATTAATGCAAAAAGCTATTGGATTGCATATTAACATTGCAGTACTAATTGGCTTTGGTATTCTTGTTGAAATATTATAAAATATTCCTGAAAAGTAGAATAACAATCTAAATAATATATTTGTTATATTTGATAAGTCCTCTACAAACACACCAAAGTGTAGCATAATTGTACCTGCTCCAAATGCTACTGTATATAAGCAAATTAAAATTAGTGGGAAGTTTAGTACTTGCCATGTAACTGGTACTTGGAATACTATCATAAGTGCTATTGTTACTATAAATGATATTATATACTTAAACAAAAACACAAAAGACTTTGATAGTAGAAAAATATATTTTGGTACATATACTTTATTAATCGTTCCAACATTATTTTTTACTAGTTTTACACTTCCAGTTATAGTTCTATTAAATAAATCCCATGCTGTTAATCCTAAAAATACAAAAACAGGAAAATATGGCTCACTAGTTTTAAATACAATTTCAACTATGAATGTGTATATAAGCATATAACATATTGGATCTAAAAACCACCAAATCCAGTTTAGGTATGAATTTGCAATTTCAGATTTTAGTTCTGCTTTTGCTTGATATACAGCATATTTATAATATTTTCTTATATTGCTAAAAAATTTCTTCATTTTACCCCCATTCTAGTTTTCTTGATTTATTCAAGTAGAAAACTGTAATAGTTCACACTTTATTTTTTACCTAAATTTTTCATGAATTCCTCATAATGTTTTGTAACTGTCTCAGTATCTCCTCTTTCCATTAATACTCCATCATTTAGCCACAATACTTCATCACATAATTCTTTTATTGTACTCATACTATGAGAAACAATCATGACAGTTTTATTCTCATCTTTAATAATTTCATGCATTTTCTTACTACTTTTCTCTTTAAAATGTATATCACCTACACTTAAAACCTCATCAATAAGCATAATATCTGTCTCTAATATTGCAGTAATTGAAAAAGACAATTTTGAATACATACCACTAGAATAAGTCTTCACGGGCTTATATATAAAATCTCCTAACTCAGAAAATTCTATAATGTCAGGTATCTTTTTCCTTATTTGTTCTTCACTAAATCCCAGCAACAAACCACAAAGAATAATATTTTCAAATCCTGTTAACTTTGTTTGAAAACCAGCACCAATAGACATTAATGAAACGGTATTTCCCTTTAAGTCAACAATTCCTTCATCTGGCGCAAATATACCCGCAACAGCTCTTAGTAAAGTAGACTTTCCACTACCATTCTTTCCAATAATGCCCATGATTTTACCCTTTTCAACATTAAAACTAACCCCTTTTAATGCTTCGAATATCTCTACTCTATTCAATTTAAACTTTGCAAGTGATTGTTTTATAGACATCTTCTTTAGACCTCTATACTTCACATGCAAATCTTTAACTTCAATTGCATTCTCCATTCTCGATTCCTTTCTTTTAAACTTTTATTTCTCTCTTAACAACGCCAAAACGCAACTATTTTCCAAGTTTCTCTATGATGATGTCAGCAATCTGCCTACTAGTAGTCCCATCTCCATAAGGATTAGATGCCTTTGCCATTTTGTTATACTCATCCTTATCTTTTATAAGCTCTGTTAACAAGCTATATATTCTATCTTCATTAGTAGTAGCAAGTTTAAGAGTACCTGCTTCTATTCCTTCTGGTCTTTCCGTTGTGTCTCTTAAAACCAATACAGGTTTTCCAAGAGATGGAGCTTCTTCTTGTATTCCTCCACTATCAGTTAAAATTATATAAGCTTTGTTCAAGAAATTGTGAAAGTCTATTACTTCAAGTGGCTCAATTAATTTAATCTTATCATCACCTTCAAAAACCTCATCTGCAACTTGTCTTACAAGTGGATTTAGATGAACCGGATAAATTACTTTATACCCTTCATTCTCATCTAGTACACGTCTTATAGCTCTAAACATATGTCTCATTGGCTCTCCTAAATTTTCTCTTCTATGAGCTGTAAGTAATATTAATTTGTCATCTCCAAGCCAATCAAATATTTCATTATAGTAATCTTTAGATACAGTTGTTTTTAGTGCATCTATTGCGGAATTACCTGTAACATATATTTTTGACTCATCTTTTCCTTCTCTAAGTAAGTTTTCTTTACTTTTTTCAGTAGGTGCAAAATAAAAATCTGTTATACAGTCCACCATTTGGCGATTAGCCTCCTCCGGAAAAGGAGACTGAATATTCCATGTTCTTAGCCCTGCTTCAACATGTCCAATTTTAACTTGATTATAAAAAGCTGCCATGCTACCAGCAAGAGTTGTTGTTGTATCTCCATGAACTAATATGATATCTGGTCTTTCCTTTTTTATAACTTCTTCCAAGCCAAGTAAAACTCTTGAAGTTATATCACTTAAAGTTTGTCCTTGTTTCATAATATCCAAATCATATTCTGGCTTAATATCAAACACATGTAAAACCTGGTCTAACATCTGTCTATGTTGTGCAGTAACACATACAATACATTCTACTTCTTTTCTTGACTTTAATTCTTTTACAATTGGTGCCATTTTTATAGCCTCTGGTCTAGTACCAAAAATTGTCATTACTTTTACCATATTCATTTTCCTTTCTTTTGATTTATGTTAACTTTCTGTGCAATTGGGGTCTGTCCCCAATTGCATTTTTTCTAGTTGGAAAAGAATTGTGCTTTTGGCTAGGCAAACGAGCAAGAAAACCGGAGGCGTACTTTGTGTACGCTGAGGATTTTCGCACGCGAAGTTTAACAACGCCAAAAGCCAATTATTTTTCAACTATTGTAAATACTCTAGTAACTCCTCACTCTCATAATCTTTATTAAAATCTAACAATATCATTCTATTTGCACTAAGCAATTTATGATATTTCTTGAAATAATCTAAACTTGCAAACATTATATCTGTATTTTCTCTTATATATTTATGAATAAATTTATTAAGTTCATTATTATCAATTATTACAAATGGTTTTGTATTTAGTTTTTTTATTGTGCTATAATGTTTTCTAATTTTCTCTAGATCTTCTTCACTTTTCATAGTATACGTATAGTAAATAATCCTTGTAACATAATCTACTTTTACAGGAACTCTATTTAGTTTTCTGTTAAACTTTTTAGCTAAATTATATAGAAAAGGATGATTTTTTACAAATTGTATAATTTTATTTTTCATCATGCATTCCTCCTCTATTATCTAGTATTTTTGAAATATGGTTCCAAATAAGTGACAAATCATAGTTTTCCTTAGTAAAATCTCTACCTTTTTTTGCAAATTCTTTATATTTCTTGTTATCCTTGTTATACTCTTCTATTTTATCTGCCATTTCTTCTACACTTTTGCAAATCACATACTCAGGATATATATATTCTATACCTTCCCAATCAAGTGAAAGCCCTATTCCATTACTTGCCATACATTCAAATGGTGAAACATGGAAGCTCTCTGGAAACTCTTTGTCGCTCAATGATAAAGTATATCCTATGTTTTTAAGGAAATCCCCAGTCTTTACCCATCCAGAATAAATTACTGAATCTTCTAAATTGTTTTCTTTAATTTTTTGGTCAACTTTCGCATAGTATTCTCTTTCTTCTGGAATAACTTTTGTGTTTGGAAATTCCTCAGGTCTTTTTCCTGCAACATATAATTTATATTTAGGATTCTTCTTCTTCAAGTTAATTAGTAAATCTATAGCTTTATCAAATCCTTTTCTTTTTGGAAGAATTCCTATCATTGCCAAGTTATATTTGTATCCTTCTTCTTTTTCTGTAGGATATGAATTAACATCTATAAAGTTATTTATTACAGTTATTTTTTCTCTTGGTATTCTGAACTTTTCCATAAAGTTCTCCATATAGTAATATGAAACTGTAATTAGTAAATTTACTCTATTCCATCTTACTTTACTTCCATAATTTTTAGAGATTTCAAACCTGTGTGCTCTAATAAATAATTTTTGATGTGCATATACATGATTTGAATACCATCTTGCATTTAGTAATAACCATTCGCACCATACTATGTCAGTCTTTTCCAACAAGGCTTTTGACTGAGTTACATCTAAATTCGTATACTCTTCTATCTCTTGAACTGTTAAATCAAATTCTTTTTCAAAGTATGGAAATAGAGGTTTTATAAATTTTAAATCATGTCCAGAAATTAGTAGTCTCATTTTCTTTTTAGGAAATACATCCAAAGCTGAAACTACACTTTTATATACATTTTCTGTTGAAAACCTTTCTACACATTTTTCCAAATTCTGTGATAACTTGCTATATTTTTCTTTATTATTAAAAAATGTTAGGATTTTTTCTACACAATCGTCTACGCTCTCTACAAATAACGGATAATCTTTACCTAAAACATCTTCATGCATTTTTGTTCTTCTTAAAATCAATGGAACATTGCAAAAACAATATTCTAATATTTTTGAAGATAATTCTAAAGAATGGTCATTGTCTATTTTTGTACTTCTAAAAGAATATCCCAGCTCACATGAATTAACAATCTCAGTTGTTTCTTGTTTAGGAAGTGAGCCATAGAATACTACATTTGGCATATTTTTAAGCTTACTTAATATTTCATCTTTTCTCTCTGCTAAATCTCTGTTGAACTTATCTCCAATAAAATGAAGAGTAATTTCCTTGTCTTTTTCATATAGTTTGTCCATTATTTCTATTAGCTCTAATATGTTCCATCCTAATGCAATTTTTCCAGCATATACAATTGTTTTATTCATTTTAGGTTTTATTTTTAAATCCTCTTTGAAAATCATAGGATTTAAAAGTTTGAACTTTTCTCCATCTATTTTAAGCACATCTTTTAAATAGTCTCTCATTTGAGTAGTTTGAACAAAAAATTGCTTTACATGATTATATATATATGTTAATTTTTCAATTTCTTCACTAGATATTTTTTCTTTATCATGACAGAAATCTGTTAAATATGGAATTAGTTTGTTTGCCAATTTTTCATTTTTTATAATTGTGTTTACAACATTAAAACCTCTTACAATAATGCAAGAGTAATCCCTTAATTCATCTATTCTGTTCATTATTTTTACTATATTAGTTATATCAACTGATTTTTCTTTTGGAAAATATTCATCAGAATTTAATATTGATACATTATCATATTGTGTTAGGTCTTTTATCAATATATCATTTACTATTTTCTCTTTTAACAATATATCGACTACATTGTCTGTGTCTTTAGCTAACAATTTAGCTAAAGACACAAGCCATATAGAAGATCCATCCACAATATTCAAGTTAAGGTCTCCATATAATAAAATTTTTCTTTTCATAAACACCATCCTGTACCCTAGTTACTATTTAGTGTTTTTTAATTGTGCATGTCCTGCAACGGTAGTTCTAATTAAAATCTCCTCACTCCGTCCCGACGGAGCTCCCTGCTCCGTTCGGAGATTTTAATTAGAAACTCCCTGCGCGGACTTTGAATTTATTCTAACACTAAATAGTAACGATTCTCTCTATTTTAACCCAATGCAGTTGTAATGCTTTTTAGCAAATATTTTTTCTTTCTCATCGATAAATTCTTTATTTGCTAAAGTAATTACTAAATAATCACAATTTTCTAGTACATAGTCAAGTGATTTTACTTCTATATCATTTATTTTTTCTTTCTTTGTATTTGGCTCGCAACCATATACAGTATACCCCTTTTTAATTAAGTCCTCTGCTAAAATTATTGATGGACTTTCTCTTAAATCATCTATATTTGGTTTGTATGCTAGTCCTAAAACACCAATCTTTGCATTTTTGTCATGTCCGATTTCTTCTTCCACTTGGTTTGATACCCATAATGGTTTAAAATCATTTACATGTCTTGCAGTGTTTATTAATTTTGCATTATCACCAAATTTCTCTACTAAGAACCATGGATCTACAGCTATACAATGTCCTCCAACACCAACTCCAGGTGTTAAAATATTTACTCTTGGATGTTTGTTAGCAAGTTCAATTAGTTTGAATACATCTATTCCAAGCTCGTGGCAGATAATAGATAATTCATTTGCATATGCAATGTTAATATCACGGAATGTATTTTCTACTAACTTACACATTTCTGCTGTAATATCATCTGTAACATAACAAGTTCCTTCTTTTACGAATGATTCATATAGATTTTTAGCCATTAAAGCTGATTCTTCTCTATCACTTCCGATAATTCTATCATTGTGCTCTAATTCATATAAAATTCTTCCTGGTAATACTCTTTCTGGACAATGTACAGTATGGAACTTGTCCCTTGACATTCCAGTATCTTTTTCTATTATATCAGCTACCATTTTTGTTGTAAGTGGTGGAACAGTTGACTCTAATATAACTAAATCTCCTTCTTTTACCACTTTTGCTACTGTATGTGCAGCACTTTCAACATATGATAAATCTGCTAATTTTTCTTCTTTATTATCTTCTTTAAATGGTGTAGGTACACAAATAATGTACACATCTGCTGGTTGAACTTCTGAAAAAGCCTTGAAGTTTCCACTATCAACTACTTTCTTAAATTCCTCTTGAACATTATTTTCTACAATATGTATTCTTCCTGCATTTAAAGTCTTTACAACTTCTTCATTTGGGTCATATCCATTTACTTTATGACCTGCCTTTGCTAATACTATTGATGTAGGTAAACCAATGTATCCTAATCCTAGTACTGTAATTGTTTTTCCTTCCATGTTAATTTCTTTCATTTGCTATTCCTTCTTTCTTTAATTAATTTTAAATAATATTTTATTTGTAAAGGTACATTTTTTAACCTTTTAGGTTCTTTTATTGTTCTATAAAGCCACTCAATTCCACATTTTTGAATCCACATTGGTGCTCTTTTTAGTTTGCCACTAATTATATCAAAAGTTCCACCAACTCCAATAAAAATATTTGCATTTAGCTTATTTTTATTTTCATAAATCCATCTTTCTTGCTTTGGTGACCCCATTGCGATAAAAACAATATTGGCTCCTGAGCTATTTATCTTATTTATAAGATAATCATTATCTTTAACATAGCCATTCTCAATACCAACAATTTGTATATTGTTGTACTTTCTTATTAAATTATTCTTTGCCGTTTCAACAATTTCCTGCTTAGCACCATAAAGAAATATTTTAGCGCCTATTTTTTCATGTTCATCACAAATTTTGTTAAACAAATCTATTCCAGTAATTCTATCATTTATTTCTTTGCTTGCTCTTACAACAGATACGCCATCTGGTATAAAGCAATCAAAAGATTTAATGATTTTCATTACTTCAGCGCTTTCATTTGCTTTAATGATTTTGTTTAAGTTAATGGAAACTACACTGTACTTTTGCTTACGTTCGATTGTTTTTGTGATTGTATCTATAATTTCATCATAACTTGTGATACTTACAGGAACTTGCAATATATATGTTGTTTTCAATATTGTTTCCTCCAAATCAGCGCTATTATATCACACATTTTTTTGGAATGCAATAAGGATTTTTGCTTATTTTTTTCTATTTTATTTCTCCTCTTTTCTTAAACCACTCAATTGTGTCTTTTATGGTATCCTCAATATCTCTTACAGTATATCCTAGCTCTTTTTTGGCCTTTTCAATCGAAAAGTTATGATTTGTTCCTGTTGTGTATACAGCATATGACGTAAACAATGGCTTTTCATGCACTATTTTGTAATAAAGCTCCGAAAATATACCTGTAATATATGCAAACCACCTTGCTATAATAAATTTTGGTGCTTTTTTCCCTGTTAGCTTTTCAATAATTGCCATTAATTCTTTTATTGTAATGCTGTGTCCTGCTAGAATGTAGCACTCTCCTGGTTTGCCTTTCTCTGCTGCAAGTATTATTCCATTTGATACATCTCTTACATCTACAAAATTATATCCACCTTTTATACTTGCTTTCATAGTCCCATTTGCGCAGTCTATTATAAGTTGTCCCATGTTTGACTTTATGTATTCATATGGACCTATAACTCCAGAAGGATGTACTATTATTACCTGCAAATCCTCTGAGTTTGAATTTAATATATAATTTGTAGCCTCTGATTTAGATTTAGCATATGTGCCTTTTACTAATTTAGGGCTAAACTCTCTTGTCTCTGCTATAACCCCTTCTGCTTCTGGAATAGCATGCACACTGCTTGTATAAACCAATTTTTTAACATGAGCCATTTTGCAAGCAGCCACAACATTTTTACTTCCATCAACATTTACCTCATGTACTTTTCTCTTATTTCCGCTTCCGATCTCAATTATTCCAGCTAAGTGGAATACAATTTCTGCTCCCTCAAATGCTTTTACCAAAGTCTCTATTTTTCGCACATCTCCATACACAATTTCTGTATTTAAACCCTTTAGTATTTCACCATTTTTTTCATTTAAAGCTAATGACTTTACTTCATATCCTCTTTCAATTAAATCTCTAACAAGCACATTACCTATATGTCCTGTTGCTCCTGTTACTACTACTTTCATGTTTTCATCTTCTTTCTTAAATTAAATTCTATTTACTAAATTTATATTTCTTTTTAGCGTACTTTAAATATTAAGCTCTAAAACATTATCCGCTATATCTTCTTCCTTTTTTGAATGTGATAAGCCACTTCCTCTAAAATACAATCTGGAATTATTTTAGAGAAAAACCTTACACATTTATTTAAAAATCCTGGTATTATAATAAGTTTACCCTTCAAAGCTTTGTCTATTCCATATTTTGCTACTTCTTCGCTTGACATACTTGGTGCTTTGAATACAACTTTCGCTACATTATTAAAGTTTGTGTCTACTGGTCCAGGACACAAAACGCTTATTTTTACATTTGCTTTTCTCTTTTTTATCTCTTTATTTATTGCTCGTGACAGCCTTATTACATAAGATTTTGATGCATAATATGCTGCCATAAGAGGTCCCGGCTCCATTCCAGCTATTGATGCAACATTTAAAATATGCCCTTTGTTGTTTCTTATCATATCTTTTAAATATAACTTAGTCAATACATGAACAGCAGTTATATTGGTATTTATCAAATTTATTTCTTTCTCTAAGTCAGTGTCTATAAACTCTCCAAAGACACCAAATCCAGCATTATTAACAAGTAAATCTAAAGATATATGTTTTGTTTCTTCATATAGTTTTATGCATTGGTCTTTGTCACTTAAATCAACTTGTTTTACAATAATTTGTTGTTCTTGAGTGTCTGTACTTTTATTTTTTATTTCATTTTCTTTTTTGTGTTCTATTTCGTTTTTTATTCGTTCCTTGGCTTGCACCTTTTTTATATTATCATTAGATTTATTTTGGCTTAACTGTGTCTTCAGTTCATTTAACTTATCTACATTTCTTGCAACTATTATTAAATTATACCCTAATCTATACAAATACCTTGCCATATCTCTTCCTATACCAGAAGATGCTCCTGTAATCAAAGCCCACATAATATTCACCTTTCAAATAATATATATTATTGTCATATTTTAATCAATTTATACTGCATGCAATATATCATATTCTAGCATATTTATCAATGTTTTTTATGTGATTTTCAGCTTATATTTTTCAATAAAATCTTTCATTTTACGAATATCACAACTTTGATTAAAATAATTGTATTTTGTTGACATATATTGTATAATTATGATGTATTATTTATGGCATGATTAGAATAATAAAAGAGGAGAACTTATGAAAATATTAATAGTAATTGACCAATTCGATAATTCAAATAATGGTACTACTATTTCAGCAAGAAGATTTGCTAAAGGATTGCAAGAAGCTGGAAATGAAGTGTATGTAGTTAGTACTGGAGATAAAAAAGATGAGTATAAATTCAATTTAAAAGAACTTCCTTTACCACCTGGAATATCTCATATTATTAAATCACAAGGCATGAGCTTTGCAATTCCAAATACAGAAATTCTTGAAAAAGCAATTTCTAGTGTTGATGTTGTACATTTTTATATGCCTTTTCTATTATCTAAGTCTGGACTTAAAATATGTGAGAAATTACATATTCCTCATACTGCTGCATTCCATGTACAACCTGAAAATATTACATATACCATTGGTCTTGGAACTAAAACTAAAGTAAATGATTTGATTTATACACATTATAGAGACTCATTTTTTAATCATTTTACGCATATACATTGTCCAAGTGAGTTTATTGCAAATGAACTTAAAAAACATGGGTATACAGCAAAGCTTCATGTTATATCAAATGGTGTAGATGATGAATTTAAATATTATGGAAAAGAAAAGCTTCCTGAATTTAAAGATAAATTTGTAATTAGTATGATAGGTAGATATTCTAATGAAAAAAGACAAGACGT
Source organism: uncultured Clostridium sp. (assembly GCA_946578345.1). Taxonomy (GTDB): domain Bacteria; phylum Bacillota; class Clostridia; order TANB77; family CAG-508; genus CALXVA01. Next base: position 20,317 of record CAMOBD010000006.1, on the reverse strand, counting down.
GTTAATTGATGCAATTTCGAAATCTAAATATGCAGACAAAATTCAATTAGTACTAGCTGGAAGAGGTCCTAAAGAAGCAAAATATAGGAAGTTAGGAGAAAAACTAGTAAATCCACCAGTTATGAAATTCTATAATACTGAGGATTTAATAAATCTACTAAAATCTACTGATTTGTATGTACATAGTGCAGATGCAGAAATCGAGGCTATCTCTTGTATTGAAGCTTTTGCATGTGGAAATGTCCCTATTATAGCTAATAGTCCAAACTCTGCCACAAAGCAATTTGCTCTAGTAAAAGAAAGTTTATTTGAAGCTGGAAATAGTACAGATTTAGCAAATAAAATAGATTTTTGGATTGAAAATGAAGATTATAGAAAGGAAATGGAATTAAAATACTCTGAGCATGCTAATAATTATAGGCTAAAAGATAGTATCAGAAAGATGGAGGAGATGTTTGAAGATGCAATTAAAGAATATAAATAAAAAGGAAGAAGAAAATATTCCTGAAGATTCTCATATATTACATTTTTGGCAGCCATGTAAATTCGAAATAGATGAGGATTTTGAATTTGTTAATGATAACTTTATATTTAACACATTTTCTAATCTACTATATATTATTGCTTATCCGCTCTTGAACATTATTAATAAATTTTTCTTCGGCTTTAAGATAGAAGGTAAAGAAAATGTAGAAAACATTACCACTGGAAAAGTTACAGTGTCTAACCATGTACATCCTATGGACTGTACTTTTGTTGGACTTGCAAATTCACCAAATAAAACATTTTTCACATCACTAGAAACAAATTTTAAGATACCAGTTGTACGTAGAATTATAAAACTTCTAAATACAGTACCTATCCCTCAAAATATAAGATACACAAAAGCATTTATGGATTCTATAGACCAAGTTTTGCAAGATAATAAAACTGTACATTTTTATCCAGAAGGCTCTTTGTGGCCACACTATGATAAAATTAGACATTTCAAAAATGGAGCTTTTGACTTTGCTGTGAGAAACAATGTACCTGTAGTGCCTATGGTAATTAAATTTAATAAACCTAAAAAAATAAATAATTTCATAAAAACTAGAACTACTATAACATTGGTAATTCAAAAACCAATATATCCTAATAAATTGCTAGGAAAAAAAGAAGCTATATTAGATTTAAAAGAACGAGTTCACAATTCAATGTGTGAGTAGTTATGTTAACTAATTGTGCAATTGGGGACAGTCCCCAATTGCACAATTAAAACATTATGGCTTTCCCATTTTTCTTTAGCCATTTATTAATCTCATCATAATCTGGTATATATTTTCTAACTAAATTGTAAAATTCTTTGCTATGATTTGGATGAACTATATGGCATAGTTCATGTACCACAATAGCATCTATTTTATCTTCTGGAAGCATTATAAGCCTTGAAGAAAAATGCATAACTTTTGTGCTAGGTATGCAACTTCCAAACTTACTAGTAGCATCATTTACTTTAAACTGTTTATACGGAATATTTGTAATTTTACTCCAATAAGGTACTTTGTCTTCTAATAGATATTCAGTATTATTTTTTAAAATTTTCTTTATTCCTTTGTCAATGTATGCTTTTCTTTCTACTTCGTCAAGTTCAGCAGGATATGATAAATGTATAGCTTTATTCTTTTCATCAAATTTTATCTGTATTTTATTTTCATTTGCTTCTTCACTTTCTATGGTATATTTTTCTCCTTTATATGAAAAAATCTCTCCAGTCTCCCATTTCTTTAATTTAAAATCTTTATTATTACTTATAGCTATATACTTTTTATAAATATAATCCTCGTTTTCCTTTATGAAGTCCATAGTTTTTTTCATACTAACATATTTTGGTTTGCTAACACATAATACATCTGCCTTAAAATACATTTTCAAATACCTAGAACTTTTATAACTTCGTATAATTATTGGAATATTTTTATCTTTTATATTTATATATTTTAATTCTTGCATCTATTATCTCCTTATTTTTTCGGTTTTGGGACAGGTTTCCCCAACGAATATTTTGTCGTTTTAAGGCCTGTCCCTAAAACGACATTTTCCTAAGTCGTGCTACAAAAAATCCTTCTGTTTCTTTAGATGGCAATATTTTTAAAGCCTTATTTATTTTAGCTATATCAGATACTGCAGGTAGTATATTTTTTGATGCAGATGCATCTTTTGCTATTTTTGCTTCTATATCAATTATCTCAATATCCAACTCATTACATGCCCATTCTAATATTTCTTCATTTTCTTCTCTATTCAAAGTACATGTTGAATACACCATCTCTCCACCTGGCTTTAGTGCTAGATATGCACTTTTTAGTAATTTCTTTTGTAGTTTAGCAAGTTCCTTTACTGTCTTCTCTGACCAGTTTCTGTATGTTCGTGCATCTGTTGCTAAAAATCTTCCTTCTCCACTACATGGCGCGTCTAGTAATACTTTGTCAAAATAATTTTCATATTGTTTTCCTATGCTTTCTCCTCTTCCATTGTTTAATTCTACTATTTTAGCCCCTTGCTTTTCCACATTGTATTTTAGTCTTTCACACCTTAGTCCATCTAATTCATTTGCTAAAATATATCCTTTATTATTCATCATCGCTGCCATTTGTGTAGTCTTGCTTCCAGGTGCTGCTGTCAAATCTAATACCTTATCTTTTTCCTTTGGGTTTAATACTAAAGGCGGTATCATACTTGATAGACTTTGCAAATATATGCAGCCTTTTTCATAAATCTCTAATTTTTGAATTTGCTTTTCTGTGCAATTCTTCAAAATCAAAGCATCATTATACCATGATACTCTATCAAATTTAATTGCATTTTGCTTTAATATATTCATTACTTCCTGAATATTACTTTTTATTGTATTTACTCTTAATGTAGTATTTCTCTCCCCAGACATACCTGATAGGATTTTGTCTACAGTAAGAGGTGTATAGTTTTCATATAATTTTTCTACAAATTCATTTGGTAATTTTCTTTTTACTTCTAGTACACTAAGCATTTTAGTCTCCTTATATATAATTTAACAACGCCAAAACGCAATTATTTTTTAGGTTAAATATATGAATGTTCTGGCTTAATCACAGCATAATACTTTTCGTTCTTTTTATGTATTTCTTGTCTAATATCTGCTACAACCTTTTCCACATCAACCTTTTCATCAGTAGGAATAACCAAATCAAATATTAGATTTATTCTCTCTCCTCCATCTGTCATTCTAAAATCATGTATAGAGAACTTATCATTAATACTTTTTACAACCTCTTCTGTATATTTTTTCATTTCATTTATTTCTTCATCATCAACTACAATTGGGTCCATATGTATTGTAGTTATGCATTGGAATTTATTAAAAATATCCTGTTCCATTTGGTCTATTATGTCGTGTGCTCTACATATATCAGAATCTGCTGGTACTTCTGCATGAAAAGAGACAATCTTTCTTCCAGGTCCATAGTCATGTACCATGATGTCATGTATTCCTTGAATTGTATCATATTTCATAGCAAATTCTTCTATTTCTTTGACAAATTCTGGGTCTGGTTTCATTCCCAAGAGTAAGTCTATAATTTCTCTTATTGCTTTTATTCCTGTAATTAATATGAAAATTGATACTAGTAAACTTACATAACCATCAATTGTAATTCCAAAGAATTTAGCAACTATTGCTGAAACAAGTACAGCTAAGGTAGATATTGAATCAGAAATACTATCATATGCTGTTCCTTTGATTGCTGCCGAATTTATCTTTTTAGCAATCTTTCTGTAGAATAGAAATAGCCATAGTTTTGCAAGGATTGCGACTACTAATAGTATAATTGTAATATTACTTATAGTTGGCAATTCTGGATGTATAATTTTATCTACAGAGCTTTGCAATAATTCAAATCCAACTAAAATAATAAGTATATCTACAAAAAATCCTGTTATGTATTCCATTCTTCCATGACCCCAAGGATGGTCAGCGTCTACTTTCTTCTGCGACATTTTAAATCCAATCATTGTAACTATAGAAGACCCTGCATCTGACACATTGTTTAATGCATCTGAAATAATTGACATAGAATTTGAAAGCAATCCTATAATCAGCTTAAATACAGAAAGTAAAACATTTACAACTATTCCTGTAATGCTAGAAAGTATTGAATACTTTCCTCTTACCTCTTGATTTTCAACATTATCTTTGTCTTTTATAAAAAGTTTAACTAAAAAATTTGTCATTGTTTTTCCCCTTTTCTTTATTACTCTACTAAAGATTAATTGCATCAAAAAATTTCCGTAACTAACTATAACTTAAATACTCCCCTAAGTCATTAGTGAAAACTTATTCATCATGCACAAAAAATATGCTATGCAACATAAGTTGTATTATAGCATATTTTTTATAAATAGTAAAATTATTTTTTTACTTTTGTAAAGTTCTGATAGGCTAATGTTACAGTTCACTGGCTGATTTTTTAGTTAGGCAATGTGTGTCCTCTCCAAATAGTATTGCCATCCTTTATGGTTTCTAAGACCTTTACATTTCTCAAATCTTGTTTATTTATTTTCAAAGGATTTTTATCTAATATAATTAAATCTGCTAATTTGCCTTCTTTTATGCTGCCTTTTTTATCTTCCTCAAAATATTGGTAAGCAGCATTTATGGTTACTGCTTTTATAGCATCCAGCACATCAATTTTTTCGTCATTTCCTAATATCTCTCCTGATTTTGTTATTCTATTTACTGCACACCAAATTGTTTCAAACATATTTGGTTTAATCACTGGGGCATCTTGATGAAATGTAAATAAGATGTCTTTTGCTTTAGAACTTCCTGCTGGACTTATTTTGCTTGCTCTAGCTTTTCCAAAATTTTTAATATGCACATCTCCCCAGTAATACGTGTGTGCAACAAAAAAAGATGGTATTACTCCTAATTTTTTTATCATTTCTAATTGGTCTACTCCTAATAGTTGTCCATGTATCAAAACTGGTCTAATTTTCTTAGCTTTCTCTCCTATACTCTGTAAAGAATTAATATATTGTTCTGCAGCTCTATCTCCATTACAATGTGCTAATATTTGTAAATTATTATTATATGCTTCTTTAACTACTTTTTGTACATCTATATCATTCATAGTTCCATAGCCAAAATAATTTTCATCATCTATATATGGAGTCCTCATCCATGCTGTTCTACTCTGAGGAGAGCCATCTAAAAATATTTTTATACCACCTATTTTTAAATTATTTTTATATTTCTTTATATTTTCTTTAAAGTCATTTTCAACTAAGTCCAATATTTCTGTTTCTATAAATGCTACTATATCTAAGAATAGCTCATTTCTTTTCATTATTTCTTTATAAATTGCAACTAACTCTTTAGTCATATATCCTTCTTGAGCAGTTGTTATGCCATATGAAGCATATTCTTCTTGAGCTCTTATCACTCCTTCAAGTAATTCATCAATAGTAGGCATTGGGATTTTCTTTAAATAATATATAAATGCATTCTCTTCTAAGTACCCAGTAAGCTCACCATTTTCTTTTTCTATTTTTCCTCCTTCTGGAGAAGGTGTATCTTTTGTTATCCCTAGCATTTCTAATCCCATTGAATTTAAAACACCACTATGTCCAGACTGATGTTTTATAACCACTGGATTATTTGGCAAAATATCATCTATCTCTTTTTTACTAATATGCTGCCCCTCTTCTAAATTATTGTGGTCATACCCATTCGCGAATATCCACTTTTCAGCTTCAACACTATTATCATTTTTATATTTTAACAAAGCATCTTGTATTTGTTTAAAACTTGTACAATCATTTAAAGATGCTTGCATTAAATTATCAGCCACAGCGAAGAAATGGCTATGACTATCTATAAATGCAGGCATCATTGTTTTCCTCTGTAAATCTATTACCTCAGTATTTCCGTCCTTCAAATTAATTAAATCTTTTACTTTACCTAATTTTAGAATTTTATCATTCTCAATTACGATAGCTTCTGGATTTTCATTTTCTAATGTTATAAAATCCCCGTTATAATAAATTTTTCTCATGCTAATCCCTCCTTGAATTAGTATAGGAATATATTAGTTGTTTTATACAAAACTTTTACCTATTTTATCTGTAACATCATTTTCCATGTATCTATCTTTCCTATTTATTTCGAATATTTAATTGTCCTTTTATTCTCTCCCATCTCTCTTTAGAAAGTAGAACTTTACGTGGCTTGCTTCCATAAAATCCAGATGCAATTCCTAAATCTTCCATTTTATCAATCATTCTAGCTGTTCTGTTATAACCAAGCCTTAGCCTTCTTTGCAAAAATGACGTAGAAACAATCCCCTCTTCTACAACCAAGTCAATTGCTTCCATAAAGCGCGGATCTAATTCTTCATCTTCCAATAATTTATGCATAAGTTGCTCCAAATCTTCATCTAATCTTTCGTTTTCTCTTAAATCATATTTATCAATATTTTCTTTAGTTGCAAATCCATTTGGACCTTTTACCTTATCTAAAAATACTATTCCATCTAGATGGTCACATTCATGTTGAACTAATCTTGCAAAAAATCCTTGTAGCTCTCTTACTATTTTCTCTCCATTTTCATTATAATAAGTCACTTCTATATTCTTATATCTTTCTACTTTTCCTCTGATGCTAGGAACACTCATGCATCCTTCATACTGTATGTCAGTATCTTCAGATAGCTTCTTCCAAGTCGGATTTATCATTGCTGTTACTGGTATTTCTTCTGCATCATTATATTTTATATTCTCTTTTTTGGCACCTACTACAATAATTCTTTTATTTACACCTATTTGTGGTGCAGCTATTCCTAACCCTGTACCATATTCTAATGTTGCCTTTAAATCTTCTATAACATCTAAAATGTCATCATTTATATTTTCCACATCCACATCCTCACATTTGCTATTTAGAATAGGCTCTCCTATTTCTCTTATTTTTAAAACTTTACCCATGCTTTATCTCCTTTTTTTAATCCATAAATCTACTTATGCCCTACACTATATCACAGATTTACATTTTACTCAACAAATCTATAAAAATATATCATTTTTACTCAAGAATCTCTCTTTCTATAAATTCTATAAATGTTGGTACTGTTCCCAATAAATATTTATAATCTTTAACTATAAGATAAGCTTCTGCCTCTGAACCCCATGAATATGTACCGTTTAGCTCAATTTCATCTTCTTTTGCTTTTGTATATTCTAAATACTTTTATGTTAATTTTTTAAATTTTTAGACTTTGTATAATCAATTATCTGCAAGTTCACCGATTTGCATAACTTTTTTGTTCTTTTATTAATTCTAGCAGACCTGTACTTCTATGTGTATAGGCGTTGAGTGATGCACGCTATCCTGTCCTCATTTAAATTGAGATATAAAAATGTTTTTGATTTAAAATTACTTATTTAATCTTTCTAAAATACTTTCTATATTTTCTATTAGCCATTTAATATTTGCAGTTTTAGATTTTCCATAGTTTTCCAACTTTAAATTTTGTAAGCCTTTTTTCAGTTTGTTTAAATTTTCAATATCTTCTTTGTAATACTCATTTATATTACTAAAACCATATATTGAATTTAGTTGTCTTCTAAAGTTACTTATATCTTCTACATTTGATTCATCTATTAGTTTTAAAATTGTTTCTATATCAAGTATTTCTGCAAATTTTCTATCTGTAAGTGACCTATTTTCCTCATTATCACAGTAATCACAAAATCTTTCTCCCCATCCTGTACCAGTCAAAAATATATCATTTATTTTTTCTTCTCTATTTTTCCCACTTTGTATTTCTAACAACTCCCTAATAGGTTGCATAATTGAATTATATTCTATACTTTCAGCTTCAGAATTCAACATTACCCCAAACTCATCAAATCTAGATTGTTTTATATCCGTAACTTTTATATTATTTTTCATTAATTCAATTATTTTTTCTAAGTATTCCTTATCAAACCCCATATTTTTTATCCTCATAACTAATGCAATTATCTTTGGGTATTGTTCCAATTGGTACTCATTTTTTTCTATTTTTTTAATTAAATCATTGATATTATTAATTATAACATCATCCTCAAGTTCCCAATATCCTAGTAATTTATTTAGGGGATCATTTATATTACTTCCTTCCGTTTTTAAATTTTCTAAATATTCGCTTATTACATGCTTTACATTTTCTTTGTTTAATGCTCCTTTATTTACTAGCCTATCAATAAATTTAAATGCTGCAATCTTCTTTCTCCCAATATATATATTCCCATATTCTGAAAATTCTTCCCACATATATTCTTTTTGTCCTGTTTTATTCTTGATTGTAGAATATAATGTGTAAATTAAAACATTGTATAAAATTTCTTCCAATAATTCATTATTATCTATTTTAATATCATTAATAATATAAATTACTTGAGCAAATTTATTTATTGCTATTCTTAGTGTTCTAATATTAATATGTCTTTCATTTTCTAACAATTGAATTAATTCCTTCGAATATTTTAAAATAAATTCCTTAATATTATCTTCTTTTATGTCGTTGCTAACAATATTTATCAGTACATCTTTTAGCTCTGGTCTATAATATATTGTATTTCCTATTAATTTTTCTTTTATCTGATTATATTGTATATTTTCATCAAATATTTTTTCTATTCTATTTTTTAAATCGCTTACTTCAATTTTGTTTTCTTCTTGTGTTTTTGCTTGCGTGCCAAATGCAGCTGCTAAAACATCTTTTTTCTTATCTTTAAAATCTATTCTTTTATCTAATGCGACTAAATATTTAACTTCTATATTATCCAAAATACTAACCTTTGATATTTCTTTTTGATTAGCTACTATAATGCATTTGCAATTTTTGTGTTCAACAAATTTATTTATATATCCTAATACAATATTTGGTAGAATATTACACCTTTCTAAATCATCAAAAATAAGAAAATAATCTTGAATATTTTTAAATAGACTTATGATGCTAGTTATATTATCCGAAGATACCATCGGTAATTTGCCTCCAATAGCTTCATTAATAATTTTATATCCTGTTATAACTATATTACCACCTTTTTTCATAATGTCTATTTTCTTGTTATTTGGAGCTAGTTTCTCTAATATTCCAAAATATATTTGTTTGTCTATATCTTTTATATCGCTTAATCCGTATAACGACACATAAATACTTTTTTTAGTTGTTTCATCAATCTTAGGAATTATTTTGTTTTTTACAAAAAAAGTTTTTCCACATCCCCATGCACCATCTAGTAAAATTGCATAATTACTTTTTTCTTTTGTTGCATAATTTATTATTATTTGTTCAATCTCGTTTTCTTTTAAATATTCCATATTATTATCCTTTCTCTACTTTCCTTTTTATTCATTGTTTTATTGCCGTTCTCATTCGTAAATTTAGCATTATTTACGAATAAAAACGGCAATATTTTTATTTTAAAGATAATTGACAATTTCCTCAAATGTAACATATCCACTTTCACTATTGATATGTCCTGCATTTGGTATAAAAACTTGCTCTGTTGCAATTTTGTCTGCAAAATCTTTTTCTACTTCATATTTTACATATGGATCATTATCTGAATAGAAACAAATTATTTCATTAGAATATTGTTTCACATCTTCTAAATTATCAAAATACATAGATTTATTAACATTATCATATTCTTCATTTATTCCTAGGTAGTTGTTAAATCCACACACAAATATTAATTTTTTAACTTTTACTTTATTTTCAACTAAAAATTTTGATATGAATATTGGTGCTATACTATGTCCTATAATTGTAGTATTCTCATTTATTAACCCTAAATCCAAATAATATTTAAGCAACTTGCTCCAATTTTCATATTTTTGATATCCTACTCCAATAGGAAAGTCTGGTACATATACTTGTTTTCCATCCTCCTCTATAAAATCATGTAACCAACTAAACCAATTTCCAAAAGGGCTTCCAAATGAGCCATGAATAATAAAATAATTTTCCATTTCAAATTCCTCCTCTATCAAGTATCTCATTTTATAAGATATCTACACACTATTTTTCTAGTTCACTTTCATATTCACTTTTATATTGTTCATACTTAGTTTTTGCTCTTGGTAATCCTGCACTTACTGCTATTTTTAAGTAATACTCTGATAATTTCAAGTTTTTTTCTGTTCCAACTCCGTTATAATAAAAATTCGCTCCTAAATCATAAATTGCTGGAAGATGTCCTTGCATTGCACAATCATATATCAATTCAAATGCCTTCTTTTCATCTCTTTCAATATCTCCAAATCCAAAATAGTAATAAGCTCCTAAACAAAATTTTGAAAATGCTTGTTTTCTTGGATTTTGTTCTTCCTCATTTATAAGTTCTAATAGTGGTTTATACGCCTCTACATGTATTTGTTTTGCTTTTTCTTTATCTTGTTCTACTCCATCTCCAAAATAATAACAAGCACCAACTCCATAGGCTGAGCAAGGATCTCTTAACTCTTTTCCTTTCCCATACCAGTACATCGCTTTTTCAAAACTTTGCTCTGCTCCATTTTCTTCACTATCATAACTTCTTCCTAAAATATAGCACGCAAATTTATCACCATTTTCAGCTTTTTTCCTTACATCATTTAAATCAAATATTATTGGTTTTATAGTATTACTCATTTTCCGCTTCTCCTAATTTCTTTAACAAAATATACCTTTTAATATTTTCATCTTTTTGATACCAAGTTTTCTCTTCATATCCTAAATCTTTTAAATTTCTTAAACTATAAACATTCCCAAATGTAACTTCTGCAATAATATTACTTATTCCTTTTTCTCTAGCTTTTTCTTCAAGATACTTTACTAATATTTTTTGTAGTCCATAGCCTCTATATTCTGGTAATACAATAACTCCATCTATATCAGCACAATTACCTTTGATTTTCGGAATCATTTGTTTTAATTCTTTCATTCTATTTGAAACCGATAAGAAAATCCATGCAATCATTTTATTGTCTATAAAAGCACCATATATTTCACCATCATTGATAGGGTCATTAACTATTCTTGAATATGTTTCTTTTTTGAAAGGCAAAAAATATCCTTTTTCCTCTTCTTTAAAATTATCAATTACAATATTTTGAATATCATATATTGAATCCACATCATTAGCGGTACATTTTTTTATTATGATTGATTTTTCTATTTCCAATTTCTTATCCTCCATACCTCTCAATAAGTAACTCTCTAAAATATTCTGCCGGATAAATATATTCCTTTTTTCCATTTATGTTTCTGGTAGTCAAGTTATTCCAGTTAAAATCTTTATTTATCTTTATTGTATTTAATATATTTTTATCTATATATTCATAAAATCTATATCCATCATCTGCATATTGAAATTGATTATGATTAAGTGATGCAATTATACTTTTATTTATTAATCTAGAAAAAGCACATATTGGATATTCATCAAAAAGTCTTTCTAAAATGCTTTTAGTCTTTAAGTCTTGACTATAGATTTCATTTAAATACATAGCTATTCCATTTGCAATATCACCAATTTCTTTACTTTTTATATCAAATAAAAATAAGGTTAATTTACTTGCAAAATTTACAGCTTGCACACATTTTCTCCCATCAAAATAAAATAATTTTAATCCCCATTCCAATAATTCATCTCCTGATTGCTCTTTAATTACTTTGTTTGCCATCATATTATTAAATGTTGATAATTCATTTGGCATTGGTATATTCAGTTCTTTTATTGTTTGCTTGGTTGCATATAATATCATTTTTAAAATTCCTTTTATCACTTAATTCTTTATAATTAAATCTTCTTCATTAATTAGTGGAATAATATCTATTCCTGGTTCTTCATAAGGATGAACTTCTCTTAATTCCTTCAATACTTTTTTAGCTATATCAATATCACATACTGCTTCTAATTTTTCTTCTTCTACAAACGCTAATTTATTCTTTTCACCAATATATGGATTAGCATTATCAGAAGGCATAAAAGTTCCCATACATTTTGTAGTCATAGTACAATATGTATAATTTCCTATAACTCCTGCACCTTCATTACATATGGCATTTCTAACTTCTTCAACATTTTCAACTGGTACAGTTACAATAATTTTAACTTTCTTAATATCAATATTCATATTTTTTACACCTCCATATACCATTGTTTTAAAAATATACATTTATTGTTCTCATTTAATTTTATTTGATATATCATGTCATATGATATTGTATCTTTCAAAATAAAGTTAACAATACAACATTCATCATTTTCACATAATATATTGAACTCAATATCACTTGTATTTTGTTCTTTTATCTCTTTCCACATTTTTCTAATTTCCTTTATAGTACTTATTTTATCTGTAGGTGTTTCATAATACTCTACCTTCTTATCAAATAGGTTAACTATGTTTTCTACATTTTTTTGTTTCCAATTATTTAGTAATTCCACACACCACTTATAATAATCTCTCATATTCTACTCTCCTAATGTTTACTGTATGTAATGTATCATAAATTCCTTAATTTTACAATGAAATTGCCAATATTTTAATATTACTGAATCAACTATTACTTGTCTTATTTTACTTCTAGCACTGCCACACACTCCACATGGCTTGTATATGGGAACATATCAACTGGCTGAATTTCCTTTACCTCATATTTCTCCTCTAGCATCTTCATATCTCTTACCATAGTTGCCGGATTACAGCTAACATAAACTAATCTATCCACCTCTAATTCTAACATTTTATTTATCGTAACTTCATCTAGTCCTCTTCTTGGTGGGTCTACAATAATCGCACTAGGTTGTACATTACGTTTTTCTATTAACTCTTTAAAAGCTTTTTCCACATCTCCTGCAATAAATTCTATATTGTCTACATTATTTATCTTTGCATTTTCTTTTGCTGCCTCTACCGCTTCTTCCACAATCTCTATTCCATACACTTGCTTCACTTTATTTGATGCAAATATTCCAATAGTTCCAATTCCACAATATAAATCGCAAAGTACATCTTCTTTATCTAATTTTGCAAATTCTATTGCTTTATTATATAGCACTTCTGTTTGAATTGGGTTAGTTTGATAAAATGATTTAGCCGATATCTTAAATGTGTATTCTCCTAATTTGTCAAAAATATATCCATCTCCATATAAGACTATGTTTGTGTCTCCTAGTATGACATTTGTATTTTTGTTGTTTATATTTTTTATGATTGTTTTTACATTAGGAAATTTAGCAGTTATATCTCTTACTAACTCATTTTCTTTATAAATCTTCTCTTCATTTGTCACTATAATGCACATTATTTCATCTGTTTTCACACCAATCTTTACTATAATATGCCTTATAGCAAATTTTCTCGTTTTCTCATCATATATTGATATATTATTCTCTTTTATAAATCCAAATATTTCTTTTGCAACTTTTTCTGCCTCTTTATTCTGTATTAAGCAACTTTCTACTGGTATAATTTCATGTGTTCTGTTTGCAAACACTCCCATTACTGGAGCTTTATTTTTATCTCTTCCTACTGGATATTGAAGCTTATTTCTATAATAAAAAGGATGCTTCATACCAATTACGTTATTTACTTCTATCTTTTTATCTAATGTTTTGTTAACCAAATTTTGTACAATATCTTGCTTTATCTTTAATGTTTCCTCATATTTAATGTGCCTTAAACTACATCCTCCGCATCTTTTATATGTTGTGCAATCTGCATGGACTCTATTTTCTGAAGCTTCTATTACTTCTAATAACTTACCAAATGCATATGATTTATTTATTTTTACTATAAGTATTTTACAAGTTTCACCCTTTATTGCACCTTTAATAAAGATAGTAAAATCATCTATCTTAGCTATTCCTTCTCCTTCATATCCATTATCAATTATTTCTACTTCATATTCTTTGTTTTTTTGAATGTTCATATTGTATCCTTTCTTTTTGTATAACTCATATATAGTTTAGCATATTTTTTATGAGATGTATACATAAATTTTAAGAAAAAAACAATCTGTACCATAAAACAGTACAGATTGAATAGAGAGCTTTATTTATGGTATTTTTACAAAAAAGAAACCACCTCTTACGAAGTGGAAAGAATAATTTCTTATTTCTGGCATACCGTTATTTAACAATAAGATAAGGTACACCACCAGGCAGAATAACCCACATCTCTCTTGGAAAGTAGTATGACATCAAATCTAGTCCGATTGCCATAACAATGAGCTGTTCGCAAACCATGTGATCACCTGTCCATAACTCTCCATTTTTATTGGTGTTGATACTAAGGAAAGTATAACCTTCCTTAAATTCAGCAGGCAATTCATCGATCATTGCAGTTATAAGTTCTCGCTGTTCTTCCAACCGCTGAGGATGAAGTGCAAAAGTGTACTTAATACCTTCAACCTTGACATAGTTGGAAGCGTCCTCGCCCTCTTTGAAAAGGCACTTCGTAAAAGCTTCTCTTACCAATTCAGACATGTTTGCTGCAGTAATCGTAATGTTTCTTTCCATTAGTTATTCCTCCTAATACAATATTGTGCACTAAAGCATCTATACTTATTATATATTATTTTACATAAAATTGCAATTTTTTAGGGACTATCATTTCTGACAGCCCCTTTTGTTTTATGAAATCAAGTCTTGATTTCATCTAGGAATTTTCGAAGTTCCTGGTCATATGCAATAGGTATCCTTGAAACTCCATCATATAAGATTATTTGATTTCTTCTCTCTTCTATGATTGTGAATGACCTTTTTAGTACTCTATGATCCTCTTTTGAAATCTCAAAGATAATGTAATCTTCTTCAGTCCTTACGACATAATCAAAGTCTGGCGGAATTGCAATGAAAGCAATTGGTAATAATATCATTACAATTACCAAAGGGATGAATGTAAGCCATTCAATAAAAGTAATTTCACTGTCGTAAATGTTACCTGTTACCACTCTCACACCAAAGAATAGCATAAATAATATTATCATCACTCCTACTAGAATACCCATTACAACCCCGTTTACTGACCGTTTGAACTTACGCATATGGATTCCCTCCTAAAAAATTTGTTTTGCAAGTTGCATAATTTATTTTAACATATTTTATGTTAATTGCCAAAAATTTCTTGAAAAAAGACTACCAGTAGTCACTGGTAGTCTTTTTGTTTTTTTGCTGTCTTACTTCATTAACTCCTGATAATATTCCTCAAGGAATTCTAGATTCTCAGATATATTGTCAACAGTAAGACTAAGCATTACTTCCCTTACAAGGGAATCAAAATCCTTTTTCGCCTCCATTTCGGATTCGGTCAGAACTTTCTTTTTCTTACCGGCTTGATGACTAAACTTGCTTTCTCCATATTTCTTTTGAATCTCTTTAAAAAATAAATATTGCAGAGCTTCAAGAGTATTGGAATTTGCAATTTCTTCATCATCACCAAGTTTAATTGTTACCGCATTTTTCTTTAGAGCAAGGTAGCCATATGCAAGAACTGGTATATTTCCATATCCTCCATTATTCATAGTGAGTTCGATTCTTCCAATTTTGCAAGCATTTGCAATAATATCGTCAAGGTTATGTATCTCTAATGACTCGTATTCCTGTCTCTTCCTCTCTCGAATTCTATTTAGGCGATTCATTTCTACGGCATTTTTTAGTGCAACCATATTGGTTTCACTTCTACCAGTTAGTGCTTCTGAGCAAAAGTGTACTTTCTCTCCAGTGTCAAGGGAAACTTCTTTTACATTTGTCGTAAACAGTGTTTCATTATCAATGTATACTTCTACTTTACCAAATAAACTATAATATACTTTAAACTGTTTACCATCAATTACTATCACTTCTTGTCGATTCGTAGAGGCATGCGTAGAATTACTACAATGCTTTAACTCTTCCTCATATTTTGCTTTAAGTTCATTATATTGTGGATGAGTGTTATCATAACTGATTTCAGTATCTACTATAATTCCCGCAAAGCTTCTTCTGATAGTAATTTCAACTGCATCCATGCTCCTAGAATAACGTAGACTTGTTTCTTCAATGATGCTATTGGGTACAAGCTCAAACAGTGTATTTACATCTATTTGACTTGCAAATCCAACTAAGTTCAAGCTACTAGTCCATCCATATCGATTTTTGAATTCGATTGTTTTGGGAATACCGACTATAAGTTGTGAATAGTCAGATATGCAACTGTTTCTGTCAAGTTGTACTTCGGTTCCATTTTCACTACGATATTTATTATAGTCTCTCACATATATATGTGAAACCAAACCACTCAAACAAGATTTTACAACTGCATCTCTATCATCGTTATGGGTCATTTCAACAATGCCATATAAAGTTTCCTTCAACTTTTGAATATGCTCTTTAATCTTAAAGAAACTTTTCTTTTTAATTCCGAGCTTTTTAAAATCGATATATCCGATTTTACTTATGTAATTCCATACATCAAGCTCAGCTAATAAATCGCTTTCTTTCTCGAGAGTAAAATCATAATAATGACTTTCTTTTGTCAAAAGACCTCCCATTTCAATAATTGATGCAATAGTTATTACTTGCTCTGTAACACCATATTGTTCAGCTTCCACTATCATTCGAGCAAGCTGAACAGAAACAGGTATCTTAACTATCTTGCGTCCAAGATCTGTTACTTTGTTATCACCAGAAATAGCCCCAATGACAGTAAGTTCTTTTTTGGCTGTCAGTATAGCTTCAATTTCAGGCTGATGGTAAAACTGTAGTTCCTCAGCATCTAAGCCAATTGTTGCTAGTTGCAAAACAACTCGATCCAGAATACTTCTTTGAATTTCTGGAACAGAATATTCATTTCGATACTCCATAGGGGTATCAGAACATAGAAAATACTTTCCAGATTTTGTTCTACCAGCACGTCCTTTGCGTTGTGCAATGTCAGACCGGCTAATGTCTTTCAAAAACAATCCCTGAATTCCATTTTCAGCAATTGATATTCTTGCTTCACCACTATCAACAACAGCATCAATATCTGGGATTGTAAGGGATGTCTGGGCAACATTTGTTGCTACAATGACTTTTGGATTAGCAAAATGCTCAAAGCATTTTTTCTGTTCATCCCAGTCCATTTCTCCATGTAGTGGCAAAACAGTTGCATTTTCTTGGCTTAGTTCTTCAATCACACCGTGGATTTCTTTTTTACCAGCAACAAAGACCAAAATATTTTTGCCATCGTTAATGTTTTCTTTAATGGTATCAATTAACTCATATTTGGGTCTTTGTTCTAATGAGACGTCATACAGATTTCCTGGTATATTTAACACCACAACATCTTCACCAAAGAAATGAGCAAGTCTTGTAGTATCTAAAGTTGCACTCATAATAACAACTTTAGTATTCCACTTTCCGTGCATGAATTTGCACCATGCAATGAGAGTTTCGATATTGAGATTCCATTCATGAACTTCATCGATAATCAAAACATTTTCAGTTTCGTTATCTTCACTGAATATTGTTCTTATAAGTTGAAGTCCATCGGTGCAATATAAGATGTTTGTAGTAGGAGAAGAACATTTGTCATATGCCGTTCTGTATCCTACTTCTTGACCAAGAGTTACACTCATTTCTTCAGCTACACGCTTAGCCAAAGTTTTTGCTGCCATAATCCGCGGTTCAGTTACAACTATTTGACTAAAGTAATTAGCCAAATATTGCGGAATCTGTGTAGATTTACCAGAGCCTGTTTCAGCACACACAATTGTGAAAGAATGATTACGAACTGCCTCGATAATTTCATCCTTATACTGAGTAATAGGTAACAACATAAATAGTCCTCCTTATAAAAGTTGAAATTGGATTTTTTCTAAATTTTCAATGTGCTAATTATATTATAACGTTTTTTATGTAAAGTGTCAACGTTGGTTGATTTTCACATTAAATTCTTGTAGTTTTATGTAAAATATAGTATATTCATATTGTTAGATTGTTTTTGAAATCAATATTGCAGATATTGACATACTATCAAAACTCAAGAGTTACAAGATAATAGAAACTATCTATAATTCGTTTACTAAAAAAGTGATTTTTAATTTGGGGACAAACAAAAAATCAACCAGATTTTATTTCTGATTGATTTTGTATCTATCTGTTCTATTAGTTCGAAAGTTTCATTATTGGTGCCAACGAAGTAGTTATTTACAACTTTTTGGCTCTCTTGACGATTGATACAAATATCAATCAAACTATATAAAGATTAACAGATTCTAAAATAAAAATCAAGTAATTTTATTAAAAATATTTATGGAAATTTTTTTTATTAAATGTGATGAATCTCAAAAAACTGAATTTTAAACTTATATATATATTCTAAATATAAATGAATTAATATATTTTATATTTTTGTTTACTAAATTAAGTCAGGTACAAAGTGTATCTATTTTTTATTGTAAGATAAAGACATTGCCAATTAAATCTAACAGCAATGTCCTTATCTGTGGTATTTTAAGTTTTATTAACGCGATATTCACCTCTACCTGTAGCAGTTATAAGCCCCTTTTTCTTAGCAAGATATAAAGCATTATTGATAGTTCCAGTAGTCAGATTAGGAAAGTAACGTTTCAAATCCTTAATAGTAAAAGAACTCATACTTAACATATAATCTCTTACTTGTTTAACCTGACTGCCTTTTTCGACTTTAGATTCAGCAACTGTATCTAATTCTTCTGAAACAGATGCAGTATCATCGACAATCGGTTTTTCAACCAATGTTTCTTTAGCTGTATCAACAGTATCCGAATCATGATGTTCCTGTTCCATAGTGCTTGCTGCAACTTCTTCTATGACCTCAATTGTTTCTGATAATCCTGCAGTTTCATTTACAACATCTGAAATCACATCAGAATTTTGTACTATTGCACTGGATTCGATTTTTTCAACTGTATCATTGCTTTCATCTTTATCATCTGACTCAACTTCCTGTGAGACAGTATTGTCTGCAGGTAATGCACTTTTATCAGAAACAAAAGTCATGCTAAAATCATCAATTTCTTGAATGATTTGTGCAATGAAAGAAAATGACTCTGGATGTGCAGGTATTTGAACTACAATCCGTTCTCTGTTGCAGTTAACACTAAAATTAGGTAACTTTTCAGTGGATGTTAGATTTTGCAAAAGAGTTGCAAAAATCTTGTTAAACTTGCTAATATCTTTGGATGAAAAAGAGATTCTGTATTCATCTCCTACTATAGCCATAGAAAAAACCTCCTTATAATGTACTTGATGATTAGCAACTTCTCGAATTTTGTTGGTAGCTCTAGTTACAATTCTTGATACATAGCTTTGAGAAATACTCAGTTTTTCAGCAATATCTGTCTGTGATACCTCTCCCATTCGATAAAGAATTGCAAGTCTCGTTTTTTCTTCCAGATAGTTAAGAATAATACTCACTAACTGAATAAAAGCATCTTTGTTTACTATTCTTTCAACAAAGTCAGACTCAGAATGTGCAATTGTGTCTCCTAAGGTAAGCTCTTTACCTTCTCCATCATTTCCAATAGGCTCATCAATAGAAATATCATTTGCATATTTGTTAGCTTTCCGATAGTGCATAAAAATTTCATTATTTATACATCTTGAAGCATATGTTGCAAAAGTAATCTTTTTTGATGAATCAAAAGTAATAGCAGCTTTTACCAATCCAAGTGTACCTATAGAAACAATATCCTCGTACTCTGAAGAATATGGAGTTACCCCCAACTTCTGTACTAGATAATGAACTAATCTTTGATTGTCTAAAACAAGATGTTCCTTCTCACTACTGAGCTTCATACTTATAGAGCAACTCCTTTCTGTACTGATATTGGTTAAAAGCAATAATAAAAGATTAAAATACCTCCTCGTAAAATACTATAAGGCTATAGCCTTTGCAAGTATTTTATCACAAATTTACGGTAATCGCAAATCTTTTTATGTAAATTCAGAAAAATTATTTGAAAAACATTAAAAATTTTAAAAATAAAATTTATGGCTTTATATTATTAAACAAATATAATACAATTTTATTTCTTTCAGTTTGTTCCTTCTCCATAATTTTAGCCATTGTAAACATTACAATCTTATATTTTGCAAAATTTACTAAAGTAGTTCTATATTCTTCATCAATTTCTTTTAACATAGTATCAAATTTCTCATACATTTCTGTTTTATCATATAGAATATTAGTCCAACTACTATTAGATAGACATATTCCAAGTCTTAATTTATCTTTTATATCCATATCTTTGATTAT
>CAMOBD010000005.1 GCA_946578345.1 uncultured Clostridium sp. | reverse complement strand
TTTTGGGACATTTTCAAAAGTTATTACTTAAGACATTATCATAAATTAATCATATTTTTTATAAATTTTTTTGAAAAAGTATTGACAAGAGCTCTCAAAATGTTTATAATATTAATTGTTCCGCAAATAAAGAAATGCAGGTGTAGTTCAATGGTAGAATTCCAGCCTTCCAAGCTGGCTATGCGGGTTCGATTCCCGCTACCTGCTCCATATTTATTTTTGCGGAATTTTATATAGAATATCAAATACAATATATTTACGCAATAAAAATAAATTATGGCCCCTTGGTCAAGCGGTTAAGACGCAGCCCTCTCAAGGCTGAATCATGGGTTCGATTCCCGTAGGGGTCACCAGCATGCACACACACTAGTAGTAAGGATTTTTATAAATCCTTACTACTATTTTTCTTATCAAATTATTTTTTATCATTTCTATTACTTAAAATTGCTCTTGCAAATATCTCAATCTTACATACACTCATTAAGAATTTCTTTTAGCCTCTCGTCTTGCTTTGTCAAGTACAAATATCCTATCAAAGCTTCAAATCCTGTTGAATACATATATTCTTGCACAGTTGCATTTTTAGGCAGATGATGATTTTCTGCATTTCTACCTCTTTTTACAACTTCTTTTTCTTTATCTGTTAGCTTATCTTCTATCTTTTTTAATATTTCAGCTTGAGCACCTGCTTTTACATATTTTATTGATTCTATATGTAACTTGTGTGGTTTCATATTTGCATTATTTACCAAATTCACTCTAACAAATAATTCATATACAGCGTCTCCCACATATGCCCATGTTAAAGGAGACATTGTATTTACGTCTGTTTCATTTCTTAGTCTTTCTATAAATTCTATCATTCCTACTCCTTCCATCACTTTAGCAAAAGGGGACGGGCTTATTTTGCTCAAATTCTCTACTTTAAATTATAAGTAGTAAATTTATATATTTTTCATTTTGGGTTGGAGTGCTTAAGGTGGGGACCGACAAGTTTACAAACTGTAAACTGAACGTACGTGAAGTTTTTACAGTTTGTACGTAGTTGGGGGCCGGAAACCCAAAATTAAAAATATATAAATTTACTGTATAACTATAATAAAGAATGCTCAAAACAAGCCCGTCCCCTTTTGCTATACTTGTTCTAATGTAATCCTTCCTATCTTTCCACTCCTAAAATCTTCTAATATTATTTTAGCTACTTTTTCTTCATCTATATTTCCACCTGAAATAATAGCTCCTCTTTTCTTTCCTATCATGTGCATAATTTCAAGTATTTTTTCATTTTCTTCAATATCTTGTTTCAAAATATCTTCAATAGTATCGGTGTCTAGTTTATATCTTTCTTTTAGTTTTTCCAGATGCTTTTCTACAAGTACTTTTAACAGACTAAACCCTATTTCTAAAGTTTCTAATATATCATCTTTTATTGTTCCTGTATATGCTAAATTTAAAGCCACTTCTTCACTTTCGAATTTTGGCCATAATACTCCTGGCGTATCCAAAAGTTCTATATTGCTTTTTATTCGTATCCATTGTTTTTGTCTTGTAACACCTGGTTTATTTCCTACTGTTGCTACATTTCTTTTTGAAATACGATTTATAAAAGAAGATTTTCCTACATTTGGTATTCCTAAAATCATCACTCTAATTGATTTTCCTACTCTTCCTTTGTCTTCATATTTCGCCTGCTTTTCTTTATATAATTCTTCAATTGTTTTTATCGCTTGATTTATTCCCTCTCCTGTATTAGAGTTAACCAACACAGCTGGTACTCCCTGTTCTGCAAAATATTTAATCCATTTTTTGTTTTCTGTGTCACCAGCCAAGTCATATTTATTTAGAATAACCATTCTATTCTTATTTTTTATTATTTCTTCCATATCAGGATTTCTACTAGACATTGGAATTCTGGCATCAAGCATTTCAACTACTATATCTATTAGCTTTAAATCTTCTATAATTTGTCTCCTGGTCTTAGCCATGTGACCTGGATACCAGTTGATATTGGTCTTTCTTAAATTTTCATCTTTCATTATTTCACTTCCCTACTTGTCTATTTCTTCCATTAATGCATCAAATATTATTCTTCTCTAACTAAATTTAAGCCGGCAGTGCCGACCAAATTTAATATATATATCCTTACATAGTCCTATAATTATTTTTATCAGCTCTCTCATCTAATTTTCTGTCATAATCCTTATTTGTATAAAACCAATCAGTTTTCTTATCTGTTGGATGTGCCTTTCTATTTTTATCTAATAGAACATCAAATACAGCAGCTATAGATAATACTAGTGCAAAAAATTCAAATAATGTAGTCATGTATAAATCCATATCTAATGTTTTATCTACTATTCCCATAAAATGATTTATAAATGTTGGTCCATAATATGCAAAATGGCAAATCAAGTATATTAATGCAGCTAACAATTTTCTTTTTACCATAAAACATATACAAATAAATGTTATAAATAGTAATGCAATCTCCATTGCCATATTTGATGGTACAAACATAAACTCCATTCCTATAGAAGCAAGTACTGTTCCTACTAGTCTAAAAGCCCAAAACATAAATGCAAAAATTGCAATTAACCAACTAGAAAAATTTTTCATATGTGTTCCTCCTTTTATTATAACTATCTCTATTGTAACATATTATTATATTTTTTGCATTATTTTGACGAAATTTTATGAAAAAAGAGACTCTCTTTTGAAAGCCTCCTTGTATTTTTCAATTACTCATCGATGAAATTAAACTCATCTTTAAACTTCTCTTTAAAGATTTCAAATACAGCTTTTAATACATCCTCATCGTCAACACTTACATAAGATTCCTCGTCTTCTGAATCTGTGTCTTCTAATTTAAGTATTACTACTTCTCCTGCATCCTCATCTTCATCATTTGGTAATAATACCACATATTCTTCTCCTTCATACTCTATAAGGTCTAAGAATTCAAATTCGATTTCTTCTCCATTTTCATCGTTAAGCACGATTATATTATCTAGTTCCTCTCCTTCTTGTCCGTTTGGAACATTGTTTACATCATCATTCATTTTTTAATTCTCCTTTCAAATTTATAATTTTATTTATTTTTGTATTTCTACAATTTTAAAATCTTTATTATTGTTACAACCTCATGGTTCCACATGATACACATATTTTTATTATATTGCATGTATGCGTAGCAGTAGCTAGAACGAACTTTATGTCTGAATTATAAATCTATTCTTATTATACACATTTTTTTCATATTTTAGTCATCCTTGCTGTTTTTTAGTTTGTTCATATACGTTTCTAATATATATACTGCAGATATTGTATCTACAATATTTTTCTTTTCATGTTTATCTATATTCAAGTAGTTCATTGTTCTATGAGCTGCTACTGTAGTAAGCCTTTCGTCTACTTTTTCAATTTTTATTTTGTTAAATTTACATTTAAGCTTATGAATAAACTTTTCAGTGACTTCTACTCTTTCAGAGCTTGTTCCATTCATATTTATAGGAAGTCCTATTACTATAGTATCAATTTCATATTGATTGCAAATTTCTTCCAATCTTTTTAATACTATTTTATCATTACCTTTATGATGTATGGTCTCTAGTCCTTGAACAGTAATTCCAAGTTCATCTGTAATAGCTACACCTACTCTAGCGTCTCCATAATCTATCCCTAATTTTCGCATACTAATCATCTAATCCTATATAATTCTTAACCATTTTTTCTAAAAGCTCGTCCCTTTCAATTTGTCTTATCAAGTTTCTCGCATTATTATGGCTTGTTATATAAGTAGGATCCCCTGATAAAATATATCCTACTATTTGATTTATTGGGTTATACCCTTTTTCTTGTAAAGCATTATATACTTCTTTCAAAATTTCTCTAGCCTTAATGTTTTTGTCTCTTTCTACTTTAAAACTTACTGTTTCATCCATAACTGACATACTATTCCTCCAATCCGCTTTTTAATATTTATCTATTTTATTATATTTTAGCCACCCTTAATTTTCTAATCAAACTCTCCGTCTTTCTTCTTAAGTACATATCCATAGGTGTGTCCCTCTTGTTTCATTTTTGAAACAAATGCTCCGTCCCCTTTGTTTCACAATTCAACAATTTCATTTTGTTTTTTATCTGCATTATCTAAATACTCTTCAAGTCTTTTTAATACTCCTTCTAGCGCTGTTCCTTTGTAGTATGTAGATATAATGACATTTATCTTTGGTCTAGCAATAATTTCTTCTTCGCCTTCTTCGTAATCAAATTCAACATCTACTGGCTCTATTTCTATCTCCTCAACCTGCTTCTTTATTTCCTCCATAAATCCTAATACTGCTTGCTTTTCTATTCCTGAGAAAACTATAGCAAACTTTGGTCCCATATATCTTACAAATAAGTACTCTGGTGCCAAATTTGACCTTACTACTTCTGATACTTTTGTAATAATTGCATCTCCAGTTTTTCTGCTTATTTCTTCATTTATTTTTTCCAAATTTGTAATTCTAAACATACAAACTGCTGAAGTTGTATACTTGTCAATTGTCTTTCTTCCTTCTGAATATAAATATTCTGCTGTTTTTAAAGCACTATATTTATCATCTCTAACAATGCTTTCGATAATTTTTTGATTTTCTACTGTTTTTAGAATTGCTACAATATTATTTCTAATAACTTCCAAAATTGTAGTATCTACACTGTCAAACTCATGTGGTCTGTTTCCTTCTAGTAGCCAATACCCTATATAAACATTGTCTATATATAAAGGAAAGAACATTGCACATTTTGCTCTAGCAAATTCCATTTTTTGATATGGTAGTCTTTCGTTTTCTCCTTCAACTGTAACATATTTAGGTACTGAAGTTTGAATACTTTCTTTAAAAATTTCTTCTGATTGTAAATTGCTAAGTGCGTCCCAATGTTTTTGGTCAACATTTGATGCTTTTACAATATATTTAGTACCATCATATACAACTATTGTAGAATATTTTATCTGATATCTTTCAATAATAATGTTATTTATTTGTTCGATTTTTTCTTCTACTGAAGCTGATTTGCTAATAGTATCCATAAAATCTTGCAATATATTTAAGTTTGTTACTTTTTGATTTAAGTTATTAAAATTTTCTATTTTTTTATGGATAGACATATTGTATACCATTAGTAATATTATGATTAGTACTAATATAAGTATTACTCCTATTATCAAAAGATATCACCTCTTCTATTCTCTTTTTTAATATCTGTTTTTCATTTTATTTAGTGTTGCATTCATATCACTTGAAAAATTGCTTGTATTTTGGTTATATGTGTTAAATTTATTTGCTGGTTTATCATTATTTAGTAAAGGATACATCATGTTTGCTAATTTATCTAGACTAGCAACAAAGTTTTTAGGATATCCTTTCGTAGATATTTCACAATTTACCAATCCATCTAAGTATTTAGAATATGCTTCTTGGTCAAATGGTATCACACAATATTGAACTCTATCTTTGTCAAAAAGCTCTGTCATATATGACATTGAAGGGTCATTATATGATGACATTCCTCCTATTATTACTCTTTCTGAAATACTTCTTACTCTTAATACCTTGTTAAGTACTATTCTCAATTTGTTTGGATCTAGTATGTTTCTAGATTTAAGATTTCTTAAAAAGGCTGTTAATGGTTGTATTGTTAAAATATCATAACTCTGTACTAAATAAATTTCTTGTGCCATATTAAAATATGCGTAATTTGTTTCATAATCACAATCCATTATTACTAATGAATAGTTTTGCATCAAAGTAGTTAGTATACTGTTATAATCATTAAAATCTGTATTTCTATCTGGTAATGTTGTGTATACTGACAAATTCTTATTTACTTCAATTCCTTTTGCTACTCCACTTTGCAAGTTCTCTATACAAGAAAATGCTGTTTTTCTTAACTCCTCATCATTTTGAGTATATATATAATATGCATTTTTATTTTGTGTCAAATCAAGTATTGCTGTTTTTATTCCTCTTCTTGATAATATTTCAGCCATACTATTTACTAAGAAAGATGTTCCGTTCTTTGATGTTCCTACAAATGCAACTAATTTGTTTGACATACTTAGTAAATTTCTTAAATTAGCATCGTTATTTTGTCCATATGGATTTGGAATTTCTATGTCTGTATTGTTGTTTGGTGCATACATATTGTTCATAGTGCCTGGGTTATTATACATGTCATTATTCATCGGATTGTTGTAAGATCCTTGGCTGTTATTCATATTATATCCATTATTTGTGTTATGACTGTAACTATTTTGTGAGAAGTTATCTTCATTGTCATTGCCTAAGCTAAACAAATCTACCGATTCTTCTTGTTGTGATGTACTATTCATATTTGAAGAACTATATAAATCTTGTGTATTGTCTTGTTCATCATCTTCAAGCCCTGGTAATACTAAACTTCCTGTACTTGCTGGTTCTTCTGGTTCATTGCCTAATCCAAATAAATCAACTGCCTCTTCTTGCTGTGGCATAACTTGCTCTTCTGGCTGAACTTTTCTAGGTCTACCTCTTTTCTTCTTTGGAGCTTCTGTTGTTTCTCCAGCAACATTTCCTTGAGAAACTTCTGCAGTCGTATCAACCTTTCTAGGTCTTCCTCTCCTTTTTTTAGGTGCTTCTTCCACAGTTTCTGGCTTGCTTGCTATGTCTGTTTCCACAGATTGTAAAATATTATCTATTTCTGCTTGATTTAAATCTTGACTTGATTGCATTGATGGCACGGTTTGTTGTGACATCATTTGTCTTGCTTGTTGAACCGGTTGCTGTTGTGTAGGTTGTGACATTCTTGGAGAACTTTGCATTCCATTTTGCATCATGTTATTAGCAACATTATTTATATTTCCTGTTCCACTAAGATTCATGCTTGTAGGCGTGTTGCTTACATTTTGTTTACCCATTCCAGCTACTGAAGGGATTACAACTGGTTTAGTCAACTCTGATTTTCCAATATTTTTTTCAAAAAGTTCTAAACCATTAGAATTACCTTTTTTCTTATCTTTTTTTCTTTTTTCCTCTTCATAATCTTCATTTGGTGTATATTTTTGTTTTCCTTTTCCTTGGCTAATGCTAGGTGTAACTGTTCCAAATGTTATTAATTCTTGGTACTTTTGAGAATTTGCTTCAAGAACTGCCTTTACATTTAAAGGCAAAAACTTGCATATAACTCTAAGTTGTGCATCTGTATATTGTTCTGCTATATTATCAAAACTTCTTACATATTCCTCTTCATTTCTTCCTAATTTTTTATAGTGATTTAATATATTTTGAATTTCAATTTCGTTAACATCGCCTTCACTTTCAGGCTTGTATCCTACATCATCAGTATCTATTCTATAATAAATCTTTGCATCTTTTTTGCTACGTGGTTTGTTTATAAGCTCGCAGACTTTAGAAATAGTTCTATCTTGTCCAAGTAAAGCACTATAAATACCAATTCCAAATAATTTAACCAAAATATCTTCTGACTTATTTCTTCTGTCAGCACAAATTAAAATTATTGGAATATCTTGTCCATTTGGTGATGTAGCTTCATCACTTATGCTATCTAATCTTTCAAAAATAAATTTATCTATAACACCATAATTGTTATTAGCAAATGGCTCCACGTCTTCGCTTATAACGATTCTGTCATATGATTTATCTTTTTGAAGTTCTCTTGTAATTGCATCAAAGTAATATACATTTTTACTTGATATAATCTCTTTGTATTCTTGCTGATATTTCTTTATTATCGATTCAGAAATACTTTCATTATTAACGGCAAATAATACTTTCATTTGTTAACCCCTCCAGCCTCTTACAACTATTGCAAACACCAATGGCAAGACTTGGCATATTACCATTGCTGTTATAATTCCAATCATGGCTCCAAAACCTTTGTCTCTTACGTCTAACTTTCTAATTCCTATAATATATCTATAAATACCACTTATTGCAATTCCTACAAATCCAAATGGTATACTATAAATCCTAATTATATTTAATATATATGCTACAAATCCATATGTTGCATCTCCATAAGAATCTTGGTAGTCTTGAAGTGTTTCCAATTGTTGGTCTTTTATTTGTACTAAATTTACTGTAGCATCATTTCTTAAATCTGCTGTATTTGTGTTTGTGTCTGTTGCCAATGCAATTGTTCCCCATAAAGAAAGAACAAACATGAAAATAATTATTATTGCAGCTATTTTTTTCTTCATTTATAATTTCATTCCTTTCCAAGGTATAAATCTAGTTATTTCTTTAAGCCTTGATCCCCTTAATTTCAGCTAAAATTTAATCTTTATAATCTTACTCAAATATTTTATCATTTGTACAGAAATAAATCAAGGAAATTTTGGAAATATTTTTAGGAATTTGCATAAGACTGTAAAAGAGGTAGAATTTCTACCTCTTTTTTATAAAATTGTCACCAAATGACCTATCCCTATTTTCCTACATAATAGTTAATCCAGTTAGAATAAATCTTATCTCCATTGTCTTTCCAGCTGAAAACAGGTCCTTCCGCTGGATTATTGTCCATGTAATAATTTTCTGGCATTTCTATTTTTAAACCTTTTGACAAATCTCTTTTATATTCTTTATCCAAAGTATCTGCAGCATATTCCAAATGTCCTGTTACAAATAATTGATTTTTTGCACTATCTTCCACTATAAATACTCCTGCTTTATCTGATTCTGCCACAACCTCTAACTCTGGAATTTTTTCAATATCTTTCTTATACACAGTAGTATGTCTTGATTGTGGTGCTTTAAACCCATCATTAAATCCAAACATTATTTTCGAATTCTTATCATCTATTTTATGATTAAATACTCCAAACATCTTATTATCCATCAAATGCTTGTCTATTCCATAATGATAATACAATCCAGCTTGAGCTCCCCAACAAATATGTAATGTAGATTTTGCATGTGTTTCAGACCAGTCCATTATATGTGTAAGTTCATTCCAATAAATCACATCTTCAAATCTCATTTGCTCCACTGGTGCACCTGTTATAATTAAACCATCAAAATATTTATCCTTTATATCTTCAAATGTAGAATAAAATCTTTTCATATGCTCTGGTGCAGTATTTTTGCTAACATATGACATAACATTTACAAATGTTATTTTGATGTTCTTTCCTGATGTTGCTAATTTTCGTAATAATTGTAGCTCTGTATCCTCTTTTAGTGGCATTAAATTTAGTATAGCTACTTGTAGTAATTCACTTCCCTCAAAATGATTTTTTCCTTCTAGTTCTTCTAGAATTTGTATTTTTTCCTTTCTCAAAATTTCTCCTGCAGGTAATCCTGCTTTTGTGTAAATTGGCATATTTATCACCATCTATATAATTGTCCCAAAAGTATATAATTATATACTTTTATCTAAAATATTGTATCATTTGTAAGCTTATAAATCAAGGAATTTGCAATATTTTTTCTTGATAAATTTGTCAATTTATAATAAAATGTATCAAATCACTTGTATATAATTCTTAAAAATTGTGTACAATTAAACTAGGGCTGAGGACTGTCCCAAATGTAAAATAACTTTGACAAAAGGGACACTCAAAAAGTGTAAAAAAAATTTGACAAAAAAGAGTGTCCCTTTTGTCAAATATGGAGAAAATCAATGATACTAAATATTCTTTTTATAGTACTAGGCTTCATACTGCTAGTAATAGGTGCTGACCTCTTAGTAAGAGGAGCTAGCAATATAGCTAGTAAATTTCATATTCCAGAAATGCTAATCGGTTTAACTATAGTAGCTCTTGGAACATCTGCACCAGAGCTGATTATAACAATTACATCTGCTTCAAGTGGCTCAACCGATTTAATTATAGGCAATGCTATAGGAAGTAACCTGTGTAATCTTTTATTTATATTAGGCCTAATGGCTGTAATTCGTCCTATTTTAATAGATGATGAGGCTAAAAAAATCCACATCCCTGTGGCACTTCTTGCTGCGATAATAATATTGATTATAGAAATAAGTCATATTAGTAGCAGTCCTTCTTTTATTGATAGAACTGATGGAATTATTCTTGTTATATTCTTTTTAATATATTTCACATATCCTATTTTTAAAGAAATTAAAGATATAAAGCAATCTTATATAGAAAATAAAAATGATGAAAGTAAAAAGAAAATAAATATTTTTATACAAATTATTTTTATTGCTATTGGTGTTGTTCTATTAAAATATGGTGGAGATTTTGTAGTTGACTATTCTACTGAAATTGCACAATATTTTGGTGTTTCCGAAAGAGTTATCGGCTTAACTATTGTAGCAATTGGTACTGCAATGCCAGAGTTAGTTACCTCTATTATCTCTGTAATTAGAAAAGATACTGACTTAGCTGTAGGAAATTTAGTAGGCTCATGTGTTCTTAATCTGTTCCTTATACTTGGAGTTGGTGCTATTATAACTCCTTTAGAATTTTCAACAGAATTTACACAAAATTTAATACTATTAATTGTTTCTAACTTAATACTTTGGATTTTCAATCTTATTGGAAAGAAAAGAACAATTACAAGATTTAAAGGATTTATTTTACTTTTGATTTTCACATTGTACATGATTGGATTGTTTGTTTAAAACATCATCAAAATATATTTCTCCTCCGCCATATTCTGGTCTCTGAATATTTACAATATCCCAATGAATGCTAGATTTATTTTGCTACATAAAAAATACAAACATTTATTTGACATTTTATTTGTCTTGTGATATATTTTTAGTACATTTGTTTGTATGTTTAAAAGGTGGGAATTGTATGGATATTGAAGAAAAGTTAAAAATATTAGCTGACTCAGCTAAATATGATGCCTCTTGTAGTTCTTCTGGTGGGTCTAGAAAAAATACTAATAATGGAATTGGTAATAGCCACGCATCAGGCATTTGTCATAGTTGGAGTGCTGATGGAAGGTGCATTTCGCTTCTTAAAATCTTGTTTACTAATGCATGTATTTACGATTGTAAATATTGTATTAATAGACGTTCTAACTCAGTCAAGCGCGCCACTTTCACTCCTCGTGAAGTTGCTGATTTGACTATAGAATTTTACAAAAGAAATTATATAGAAGGATTATTTTTAAGTTCTGCTGTAATAAAATCTCCAGATTATACAATGGAGCTTATTTATCAAGCAATTTATATTTTAAGAAATGAATATCATTTTAATGGATATATTCATACCAAAACTATTCCTGGTTGTAGCAAGGAACTTATTGATAAAGTTGGAATGCTTGCAGATAGAGTTAGTGTCAATATAGAACTTCCCTCTTCTGATAGTCTAAAACTTCTTGCACCAGACAAAACCAAAACAGATATAGTTAAACCAATGAGCTATATTTCCAACAATATTAATTCAAACAAGTTATTATTAGGAGATAATAAAAAGCAATGGAATATGTCTGGTTTACCCACTTTGTATAATAAACCTAAAAAGGAAAAATTTGTACCAGCCGGACAGACTACTCAATTAATCGTTGGAGCAAGTCCAGAAAATGATTTTCAGATTTTGAAGTTAACTGAAAATTTATACACAAAATTTAGATTAAAAAGAGTATACTATTCTGCATATATCTCTATTAATAAAGATGAAAATTTACCTACATTGGATAAGCCTCCTCTTTTAAGAGAAAACAGACTTTATCAGGCAGATTGGTTACTTAGGTTTTATGGCTTTAAAGCAGATGAGTTATTAAATGAAAAATCTCCAAATTTCAATACTAAATTTGACCCAAAATGCGATTGGGCATTAAGAGACATATCTAAATTTCCTGTAGAAATAAACAAAGCGGATTACTATACTTTGCTTAGAGTTCCTGGAATTGGTGTCATATCTGCAAAAAGAATTATCAGAGCAAGGCGTGAGGCTTGTCTCTCATTTGAACATTTGAAAAAACTTGGAGTTGTTTTAAAAAGAGCAATCTATTTTATAACTTGCAAAGGCAAATATTATGATAATATAAAGTATTTCAATAGCTCTTTTATTGGCGAAAACTTGAGCTACTTAGAAAATAAATCAATTAAGAATTTAAAATCATATAAACAGCTTTCTTTGTTTGAAGAAAACAATTTATTACCTACAAAAGGAGATAGTTAAAAAACTTCGTTTTTTAACTATCTGGCTACAATCGCTATCGCCCTCAAAATTCTAACGAATTTTGAGATGGCTAATTTTAACCTCTATCATTCTCGCTAGTTAATAGAGGTTATTTGATAAATTTTATTCAAGCAAAACTAGCTCGAATGGAGGTTAAAATAAAATGCTTAACTGGAAATCTGTAAATGAAGTGTATATCTATGATGGTAGCATTGACGGTTTATTTACTATTGTTTTTGATGCATATATCTCTAAGACTTTGCCTGCCTCTATATATTCAAAAAATAGTTATTTATATAGATTTACTGATAATATAGTTAATATAGAAACTGATTATACTAAATCTGAGAGGATCTTCAAAGGAATAGAAAAAAATATTTCTAGTGAAACATTATATCAAACATATAATGCCTTTTTATCTTGCCAAGAAAATAAAGAAATGAATATACTAAAATATATCTTGCATGGATTTGTTGTAGGTCCTAAAATAAATAATATGCTTTCATTAGACTATGTGTTAAATGTACAAAAACTATATAAAAATGTATTAAGAGAAGCTGATAAATTTTATGGAATTCTTAGATTTATACAAATACAAGATAATTTGTATTATGCATCTATCCATCCAGATAATAATATTATTGAAAAGCTAGGGAATCATTTTATAACTAGACTTCCTACTCAGCAATTCATTATTCATGACAGAAATAGAAATATTGCATTGTTATATAACACAAATGATTATTGCATTATAGATGTCCCTGCTAATTTTAACATACCTGATATTTCTAAAGAAGAGCAACTTTTTCAAAATCTTTGGAAAACTTTCTTTAATACGATTGCTATAAAAGAAAGAACAAACCCTAGATTACAAATGCAATACATGCCAAAGAAGTACTGGAAAGATTTGGTTGAGAAAAATTAGGAAAAGAGGTGTTTCCATGTTGGAAACACCTCTCCTTATGACTTCAATACTTAAGCACTTCTTCTGCAATTTCTCTTGCAAGACCGGTATATGTCGCCGGTGTCAACGCAAGTAAAGTAGCTTTATCTTTTTCAGAAAGCATATCCAGAGAATTGATAAACTCATGGATAGCTTCTTTTGAGATATGCTTACCTCTCGTTAATTCCTTAAGCTGGTTATATGCATCAGGAATTCCATACTTCCGAAGTACAGTCTGGATTGGCTCTGCCAGTACCTCCCACCTATCTTCAAGGTCAGATAGAAGTTTTTCTTCATTCACTTCTACTTTCTTCAACCCACCGATAGTCTGCTCAATGGATTGCAAAGAATAGCCAAATGCCAGTCCGATATTTCTCATAGAAGAAGAATCGGACAAATCCCTTTGCATACGAGAACGAGCCAACTTGTTCGACAATGCAACCAAAATTGCATTAGACATATCAATATTGGCTTCGCTATTCTCAAAGCGAATGGGATTAACCTTGTGTGGCATTGTGCTACTACCGACTTCAGTCTTTACAGCAATCTGCTTAAAATATTCCATACTGATGTACATCCACATATCCAAATCCAAGTCCAGAAGGACATTGTTGAAATGGCGAATACCATCAGCAATATGGCAGATATAGTCGTGACTTTCAATCTGAGTGGTTACGGGATTGAAATCTAATTTCAAGTAACCCTCAACAAAAGTCTGCGCTAATTCAGGCCAATATTCATCTGGAAAAGCCACAGAAATTGCTGCATAATTACCTGTTGCTCCATTGAATTTTGCGGTTGCATCGATCTTTTGGATATTCTCCACGGATTTTATCAATCGATACACATAAATTGCAAGTTCTTTACCTACCGTAGTAGGAGTTGCCGGTTGCCCATGGGTATGCGCAAGCATTGGCGTATTTAAATTTTTCTGAGCCATACTTGCAATTACAGCTATAAGTTCCATGGCAGCAGGAACCCATACATTGGTAAGAGCTTTGGAAATCATCTTCGCATAAGATGTGTTGTTGATGTCCTCGGATGTGCAGCCAATATGCACAAAGCTCACAAGGCTGTCCATCCCTAGCTCTTTAAGCTTTTCACCCACAAAGAGTTCAACAGCTTTCACATCATGGTTTGTCACACTTTCAATTTCCTTGACTCTCATATAAGAGTCATCAGAAAATTTCTCATAGATAGACATCACTTTAGGAAGCTTTCTCGTGTCGAAATCATCAAAGATCTCACAATCTTCGACATGCTCCAGCAAAAACTTCAGCCAATAAACCTCAACCCATACTCTGTGTTTTACCAGAGCATACTCGGAGAAGTATGGCGAAAGCTTTTTGGCAATTTTAGCATACCGCCCATCAAGTGGGCCTAACGCCTTTGCCTCCATAATTGCCTCCTTTGCAGAATTTTCATTGTCTCTTGTCATAAGGAAATCTCCTTTCTAAAAGTTATTTAACTATTGCCTTTCCATGTTGCATATTTTTTTAGAAAGTTAATAGTTATGAGACAAAAAGATTATATCATAATTAACATAATTTTTCAATACACTATTTTACAAATTAATAATCTAATTGTATTCCCAATATTTCCATTTTGACTTTCTAATCTCTACAAGCATTTATAAATTCCTTAAAAATCAAATTCATTTTTTTGTCTTTTTTATATAAACTTTCTGGATGAAATCTTACCCCAATATAAAATTTTGACAAGTTATCTTTCCAATCATCTCCACAATAGTTTATATTAAATTCAGTAGGTAGTATTCCTATAGCTATACCACCATTATCAAATATAGCTTGTTTTATTTCATCTCTAATAAATATATCTATTTTATTTGATTTGTAAGTAGAATAATGTTTTGATACTATTCCTATAATAGGTTTATCCATAATAAATCTCTTTTCCCTCACTATATATTTCAATAATTTTATAAGAGCTAGACTAACTAGCTCCTACTTCTAACTGTTTAGATGATTTTATTTAATCTATCATATATTTATTTAAATCTTTTAACATTTGTAGTAAATATTCCCCTTTGTTTTTTTCTCTTTCATCTTTTTCAAGGTTTCTCTTTCCAAAACATTCAAATCCATTGCTCTCATAAAACTCAATTAATTTTTCATTATCTTCACATTCTAAAAAGACATACCTTCCGCCTATTGCATTTTGGATTTCTTTAATTTTGTTACATGCAAGTTTAAGTAATATATCTCCTGTTATTATTTTATCATATCCGATTATAATAATTCTTTCCTATTTGTCCTATTAATGGTAATGCTATGTGATAACCTTTAAAGTCATTATCATAATTTGCATATTTCAAAAAACGTTTTCTTTTTGTCTTACTTAAAATAGAACTTTTAACTATTGTTGATTTATTTGTTATAGCAAAATATCCAACAATTACGTTTTCTTGTTTGTATGATGACATTACAATATATGTTCTTGCAATATCTTGTTTTGAAAATTCTATTGATTTATCTCTTAGAAAACTTTCTACATCTTTATTTAATGGACAACTAAATTTCTTTAATAATTCTTTGGTATCATTTTCTCCTAATTCATTGTAAATATCTTTTAAATTTATTATTTGATATGCCATTTATTATTTTGCAAACAATTTCCTTATTTGTTTAGGATCTTTAACTTCTTCTATTCTTTGGTTTATAGTTACCTCTTTCGATTTCTTTTTTTCTGCATTTTCTAATGCAATTAAAAATTTATCTGCTTCTTTTCTATTTTTGATAACTATATTTTTTAAAAAACTCTTTGTTGCCATTTCCATCATCTCCTACTATATTATATGTGATATTTACAATTATTATACCATAGGATTATGTAAAGTTCAATATCGTTTATTTTCAATTTTTGTTTTACAATTATTTTGGTACCGATGGTGGGACTCGAACCCACATGGTTTCCCGCCAGATTTTGAGTCTTTTAATGTATTTTATACTTATTTATTTTTAATATTCAATAACACTTGTTACAAGGCTCAAAAATATGGATTTTTTAACAATAGTCCTCATTTTTCTTAGTTGCTAAACTATATTATAAATTTTATTCATTTTGCAAGTTTTTTGGAAAAATGTTAGATATTTGTTAGATGTGTTAGATAATGTTAGATGTAACAAAAAAATTTACTATTGATTTTATTATAGACTATTTGTAATTATTTACAAATGGTCTTTTTATATGCAGAGAAATGCAGTACCTCTATAAAAGTGCTAGGTGTAATGAGCCGATGCTATAAAATTCATTCGTATTCGTATAAACGGTCTATTTATACAAAATGCGTGAGTGAGATTTTACAACCATAGACTCACAATAAAAAAAGAGTTCTTGGGAGGCAAAGCTTGGGTGTGGATTTATAATTGTAGAAAGTGTGGACAAGCATGCACATTGATAATTAAGTATATTTTTATTATATTATCAGCAATTATAGTAGTTATTCTACTTACTAGACTACCTATAAAACGAAGCGACCGACTGACAGTTTCTTGATTTTAGGTGTAATAATCCTTTTTTCTGATACTGGGATTATTGCACCTAATTCACTCTGCTCTCTCCCTCTAGTTTCTTATATAAATAATAAAAAATGAAATGGAGTTGATTTTAATGAAAATTGAATATACAAAACAAGGAGATTACTATATTCCTAATATAGTTGCTCACCAAAATATAAAAAATTTAAATTTAGGTAGATATGGTCGAATGAGATTAAAGTTTTTAAAAGAACATAAAAAAGCAGAATATACCATCTTACTAATGGATAATAAATTAGAAAAACATCTAGTGGAAATAGATAAAATTGCAAATGAAAGATTTGAATTATTAATGAAGCAATTTGCAGAAAGAGAAAACATTACTGAAGAATTAAAATTAGAAGATCAACTAAAATGGGTTGGATTAATGAACAATATAAAACACTCTGTTGAGGAAATTATATTTAAAGAATTAATATATGTTTAGGAGGAATTGTTATGTTAGAAATAAAATCATTTTATAAAGAATATGAAGATATGTTTGAAGAATATTTAGAGGATGTTAAAAGAATTTTAAGAAGGAAAAATCAAAAATATATAAAACTTCAAGAAAAATATCATAAAATTTTAGATGAAAATGAAAATCTAGTTTGGATTTTAGAAGGTCAAACTGAAAACAGAAATTTATCAAATAAAGAGTGTATTGCTCTAGCAAAATTAGTACAAATTTATTACGATATGCAATCAATAGAAGAAAAAGAAATATTCTTTTTAGGTGGTAAAGATGCTTACTATTTCTTCAAAAAAATTGGAATTTTAAGATAAAATTTAATAACTTTAAGGCACAATTTTTCAAAATTTTGTGCCTTATTTTTTCTTTTAGCAATTAATATTAAGAGATTTTGAATGTGAGTACTCTTTAGCTTTATTGAATATGCAAGCAACGTATTTGTACTCACGCCACAAATACCTTTAATAATGGGACAAGTCCCAAACCCTGATTTAAAACAAAACTAAATTATAAAAATTTTTTTAGAAAGTGAGGTGGAATTCTATGAGAAATCGTAATATAAAAATCAATATTTTTTTGAATGAAAAAGAGAAAAAAATTTTTGATGAAAAAGTAAAAAAGTCAGGATTAAATAAATCAGAATTTTTTAGAAAATTCATATTAGATTATGAGCTAAAAGAAAAACCTGACGAAAGATTTTATGAAATGCTTTCCCAGTTAAGAGGAATGGCAAATAATCTAAATCAAATGGCAAGAACTTATAATAGATATCAAGGCTATATTAATACAGACAAATTTACTCCATTACTACATCAAATAGAAGATTTAGTTTTAAGTATGCAAGAAGTTTATATTATTCCTCAAAAGAAAGGAGGTTTGTATGGCAATAACAAAAATATGGAAAGTTAGTGAAAGATTAGATATTACAATTGATTACGCAGTTAATGGAGATAAGACTGAACAAAAGTTATATGTATCAGGTATAAATTGTATCCCTAATACTGCATTTAATGAAATAAAAAATGTAAAAAAGCAATTTTTTAAAACAACAGGAATACAAGGATTTCATGGAGTACAATCTTTTATTGTAGGAGAAGTTACAGCAGAACAAGCACATAAAATTGGATTACAACTTGCAGAAGAATTATGGGGAGATAGATTTCAAGTAATAGTATCTACCCACTTAAATACGGATAATATTCATAATCATTTTGTACTCAACTCTGTATCATTTTTAGATGGAAAAAGATTTTGCAACACCAAGAAAGATTATGCACTTATGAGAAAAACATCTGACAGACTTTGTGAAGAATATGGATTGAATGTTTTACAACAAGAAGATAAATATATCAAATATGCTACCAGTGATTTATATAAAGAATTAATGCGAGATTCTATTGATTATGCAATAGCAAATGCAAAAGATTATGAGCAATTTATTCAAATACTTAAAGATTTAGATTATATTGTTACAGATATAAATGGTACATTGTCTATTAGGAGAGATCCATATAAAAGAAATACTAGAATAGAGAGGCAATTTGGATATAAATATTCAAAAGAAAATATTTATAAGAGAATACTTGAAACACAACCAGAATTCCCATATTCTCCAGAACCATATTTATTATTTTCTAGATCATATGAAAGATATAATAATGAAAAACAAAAACATTTGCAATTTAAAGGGACAATTTCATATTTAATTTACCAATACGAGAAATTACTTGGAATAAATACTGAAATCTTTTCAAAATCGAATATAACTAAAATGACCCCTGAACTAATACAAGCAATAAAAAAGATGGATGAATTTTCTAAACAAGTCCGTTTTTTAAGCAAAAATAATATTAATACTGAAGAAGAATTGCTTAATTATGAAAAATTAGCTTATGACAGAATTAACCCATTAAAAAGTGAAAGAGAAAATTTATGGAAAAAGCATAAAAGAACTAAAAATGATGATGAAAGAAAAAATATTGAGAATAAAATTATTGAAATTTCTAAAAAGATTACGCCACTTACTGAAGAAATAAAACATTGCAATAATATTAAATTAAGATTAGAAAAAATCAAAAAATCTGAACTACATCAAAAATTAGAGGAAGAGAGGCAAAATTAGAAAAAGATAAAAAGAAAAATAAAAATAGAATTAAGTAAATTCCATTAATTTTATTTTTCTTCATTTTTTCCATTTTCTGGATGTTTTCCTCCGTCCACACCAAACTCCAGAAACAAACCATATTTCATAAAAATAGAACCACTCGATACTCCAAAGTAATACAGTATCTGCAATAATCATTTTATTATTCCAATCTTCACTTGGATAAAATGGACATATTTGTAGATATTCTTTACCATTAACTTTCTTCATACCATAAGTATGAGGAATAGTTTCATTAGGTCGTACATCTAATTTTGGACTTAATAAAAATACCTTTGGAGTATCAAAAATAGTATCATATTTTATTTTTATTATATATTCATTACTACTATTAGAGGATTTTATCAAAAAATCCATATCTAACCTTTTATTTGAATTATCCTTAATCAAAAGCTTTTTGTGTTTAATTTGTAAATTATATTTTTGCATTGGAATTGTTGCATATTTTTTTGTGTTTTTAGGAAATTTACTGCCCAAAAAATTTATGCTCCTTTACATTTTTTCCTTCTTGTTCAAAGTTAACTTTAGCATCTTTGTTAATGTACATACTTCCATTTTCACGTAATGCCCTAGCATCTTCTCCAATGCTTGCATATGCTTTTTCTACTATTTTTGTACCAAACATTTCCTTGTAGCTTTTTGATTCTTCAAATAAATTTCCAGAAGTAATAAATGTATTATTTACAATATCTTTTTTTAATTCGGTCATAAAAAATTTAAAAGCATCTTTTCTTTCTGGGTATATTTGCCATTTATCAGCAAAATTTTCTTCACTATTTACAGGGTTTTCTACCCACTCTATACCATTTTTTATTTTTATGTATTTTTTATAATTATTTGAAAAATTCTTTATTAATTCATATACATTATTTTCACCTGCGTAAATTTGAGCCATTATAGTTGTCAATATTATAGAAATTGGTTTATCATCTAATCTATCTTCAAATTTTTTATCTCTATATCTCTTTAATATTTGTAATGCAACTTGCAATGTAGTCTTTACTTCATACTCTGGAACTTCTTCAATGTTTTTATTATTTTGAACAGCAAAACGTTCTATTAATCTCTGTTTTTCTTCTTGTTGCTTTTCATTAAACCATTCAAAGTACGCTTCTGGATTAGTTGTAGTAAAAGTATAGGTACCAGTTTCCTCATCTTTATTAGTTATTTTTAATTTTTTATCTTTGTCATATGTTATATCTGTAATTGATGGAAGAATATCCATATGATATTGTGCTTCTTCTGAATATTTTAATGTCCAACATCTTTTTCCTTCATCTTGTAGCATTTTAGAATATCTATCACTTTCTTTTAATGCCTGTCCAACCTCATTTTTTAAATCCTTTGGATTTGAAAAATGCTTATTTATTTTGCATACTAGGTCAATATCATAATCATCTTCATCTGATAAAGGTTTTATTACAGTTCCCAATCTAAATGAACCTTGTGGAAATATATCTACCTGTGCTTTTATATGATTTGATAAATATGTTCCAACTGAATTATAACTTTCTACTGCTTTTTTACGTTTATCTTCTGAAATATCTAATTCTTTGGCAATTCGTCTTAATACTAAATCAATTCGTGTATTGTCCAACTACTTTTTCCTCCTTATTGCTTTTTTTCCTTTATCTTTAAATTTTTTCTTTTTATCTGCAGTATTTTGTTGAAATATTTCTAATTCAACTTTATCTCTATCTGCTTGCATAAAGCAATCTCTTATAATTCTATATGTATTTAATGTTGATGTTGTCATAAATAGATTTATTTTAGCTCCTGTATTCATAATTTTTATAACAGATTTACGAACTTCATTTACTAATTCAGGAGAAGATACTCTAATTCCCTCATGTCCAATTCGTTCTATAAAAATAGTATCAATATCCTGTTTATCTATTGGAAGTTGTTCTACCTTTATTTTATATGTATCTGAAATAACTAAATTACATTCTCTTAAATTATTAATATTATGAAACTTACTCTCATCTACTTTAATAGAAATTTCAGAACATAGTTGTTCATTTTCTTTACTTAAATTTACCAATTCTTCAAAATCATCGTTTAATACAATTTTAAACATTATATAGTATGGTTTTCTAATTAAACTAATTTTATTAAAGCCTAAAATTTTAGCAAGTTTATAAAATATGTAATAACTAGTACCATATATATTACCCGAAAGAAAAACTCTATTTTTATTAAAGTTTCTCAATGCAATAAATAATATACTAAACAATACAATAATCATTGTACATACCGATAAATAACTAATATAATTGGGAATATCTACATCTTCATTAATTTGCAAAGTAGTAAATAATAGGTTTATCTCACTTATTGAAAAATATTGAATTGCAAATATAAAAATTATAATTGGTAAAATAAATATTAAAATTATTGGTATTATTATATTAAATGCTATATATCTTTTCAAGTTTTTATCTCCTTTCAACACTACATTGCACTATTTCAAAATATTTTTTATTGATTCTTTGGTTATATTTTTAGAAGATAATACTCTTGGATTATTCTTTAAATATTCTTTAGCTTCATAAACTTCATCTGCAACAATAACATATTGTCCATTTTTTTGTAGTATATTATTTAGTTTATCTTCATTTAAATCAATACCAAGTGTTATTAAAAACATAGCATCAACTGTCAGAAAATCTACATCTTCAAAATTTTGTTTATATCTTTCTCTTAATGTTCTCTTTGCACTTACACCATATTTTCTGTCATCAATATAGAATGTAAAATCATATTCAACTGAAGAAATCATATCGTCGTGAGAATGATTTTCAACTTTATCGCTTATATTTAGTAATAAGCTATATACTCTATTTTCATATGATTGTCCTGCATCAGATTTTATACTTTGATTTATTGATTCATCAACAATAATCATAAACATATTGTTTACATTTATTTTGTATTTTTCAACAATATTTTTTAATTTATCATTTAAAACCTTAATAGTACTTTTACTTGTTTCAAGAACAAATTCAGTTTCTCTATCAATATTGGTTAAAACATACACTAATAGAGAACTAATTACCCTTTGACCATATGGATATTCTAAATTAGACATATCATATTCAAGTCCAAGTTTATCTTTTATCTTGTCGATTTTTTCTTTATACTTTATTCTAGCATACGATTTTGATTCTTCCAATATCAAATCTTTTGTAAGTAAAAGTTCGATAGAAACTAATAACAAATCTTTCCAAATATTATAATTATTGTTATTCGCTAAATTTAATAAAATTATTAAATCATCATAAGCCTTTGTTTTTTCTCCTACTATACCATTTGAAAGTAATTGTTTCATTTTATTACAAGGTAAATTCTTGTTTTGTTCAATAGTTTCTTCTAAAATCATTAGTCTTTTTTCACCTAATTTACATTTTAATAAATCTTTTAATATTGTATAAAATAATAAGTTATTCCTATATTCCATTTCTGTAATATCCATTATAGTTCTCCTCCTTTTTTTAGTGCTTCATACATTTTTTTAGCAACTGCATCAATCATATTTACAGGAACTGAATTTCCAAATTGTTTATATGCTTGTGTATCACTAACAACAATTTTAAAGCTATCTGGATACCCTTGTAATCTTGCTGCTTCTCTAGGTGTTAACTTTCTAGGATTTTTTCCTTTAGCTGATTGATCCACTAAAATTTCTGAACCATCTTTATAATATCTTGCAGAAATAGTACTTGTGTAAGCAGAATCTTCATTAAATAAGCAATATCCAAATCCATTTCCTTTTTTTCTGTTTCTCTCTTTTCTCATTTGATGACTCGCCCAAATTTTATCAGATATTGTATATTTATCATCTGGGTTATCTTCTAGAATATCGCCTAATTTAGTTGGAATATTGGTATCATCTGGAAAATGAAAATCTATATTATGATTTTTAAATCCAACAATCATTATTCTTTCTCTATTTTGAGGTAGTCCAAAGTTTTTGGCATTTAGTACTTTATGATATACTTTATAATTTAATTTATTTTCAAGAATATCTAACATTATTTTAAATGTTTTACCTTTATCGTGATTAGTTAATCCTTTTACATTTTCTAGTAGAAAACATTTTGGTTGTTTTTCTTCTAATATTCTTTCAACTTCAAAAAACATTGTTCCTCTTGTATCATTAAAGCCCTCTCTTTTTCCAGCTATTGAAAAAGCTTGGCAAGGAAATCCAGCTAATAAAATATCAAAATTTGGAATTGTGCTTGCTGGTATTTTTGTTATATCTCCACTTGGTTTTTCTCCAT
Source organism: uncultured Clostridium sp. (assembly GCA_946578345.1). Lineage (GTDB taxonomy): Bacteria > Bacillota > Clostridia > TANB77 > CAG-508 > CALXVA01. The sequence goes on along the minus strand of CAMOBD010000005.1, from coordinate 22,208 downwards.
AATTTGCTTCATATGTTTGAGATGCATATTTATCTATTTCTGATGAAAAAACACATTTTCCTCCTAGGTTTTGAAAAGGAGTTCTTATTCCTCCAATCCCTGCAAATAAATCTATATATTTAAAATTATATTGACTATTATCTGGTATATTTTCTACATTGAATAAACTCATATTATTTTCTATTTCATTATTCATTTTTTCTTCTGCCTCCATCATTTATTCCTTATTCTTTGCTCTACTTTTATAAACATTAGCCTGATTTCTACATTGTGGACTACAATATTCGGCTTTCAGGTTTTCAGAAGAAAACGGCTTGCCACAATGTTTACACATTTTTACTGTTTTTCTTTCACTTGTTTCATTTAAAGCAAACATAGTATCTATTGCAAGTTTTAAAGAATTAAAATTCCACTCTATAACAGGTTTATCTTCTTTGTTTTCCCCCATTAATATTTTACAAGCTATCTTTGATGGATTAAATTCTTTTATTCTTGTATCATATCTTTGTCTTGTATAAGCATCTTGGGCTTTACTATAATTTTCTATTGCCTCAAATATTAAATATAATGTTCTTGCATAATGCATTATCCAAACTAAGCATTCAGAGTATGCTCTTGAAAAAACTACCGCATATTCTGCAGGTCTATCTATAATTGCAAGTGGATTCATTTCATTTTCAACTGATAACTCTAAAATTTCTCCTTTTGCATTTTTCTTTATAACGACTTTTTGTTTCTTTTTACATTTTAAAAATAACTCTATGTATTCATCTGCGGGTAATGTTTCTCTATTACTAACTAAATTTCCAGCTGGTAAATAAACCTTACTTTGCTTTACAATATCAGTATTTAATGGTAAATATGTTAATTCTCCTAGTAATCCATACTTTTCAACAAATTCCATTATATTTTTAATAGCATTTTCTATATCGTTTTTTTCTACAAATCTTCCTACATTTAAAATATCAACTAATATATCATCTGAAAAATCAAATGGATCATACATTACAACTTTAGAATTTTCTTTTGGTGTAATATAATGTTTTTCTTCTATTTCTTTCATTTCGTAACTATCATATCTAAACCAAAAAGTTTTAAACTTTCCTTCATTATTTTTCTTCATTTTCACTCTCCTAAAATTTTTTTAAAAAATTTTATATGTAATACTTGACATTTATGAATTATTACTTTATAATGTAATTACTGATTAATAGTAATTATTACATTTTATAATTGTTACATTTAACTAAGATATTACTATTATATCTTTTTTATAGATTATAGTCAAGTTTTGTTTGGAAGTTTTACCTAAAAGTCCATAGGATTTTTGTATTCAAAATTTGACAAACAAAAATACAACCAAATGAAAGGAGGAAATCTTTTGGACAAGAAAGAGCAAATTTTAGATTTATATTTTAATAAGCATTTAAAACAAAAACAGATTGCTGAAACATTAAACTGTACCCAACAATATGTTTCTAAAATTATTAAGAAGGATGAAAGATATCAAACAGAAAAAAACTCTAGAAAATCTATTAATGCTGAAAAACGAAAAATATTTCAAGCAGAATATCAAAAAAGTTATATAAGAAGTTCTAGAAAAGATAATTTGTATGAACAATTATTAGCAATTCAAGCACAAGATGCACTAGAACTTTCATATAATGCTCACCCACTTTCCGATTATGCCTGCAAAAAAGCTAATTCTAGTATTTATCGCTATGATAGTAATAAAAATCAATATGTTATGCAAAAAGGTATTAAAGCATCTATTGATTTACCTAGAAGAATTAGTATGAACGCTTACTAAAAAAAGAAACAAGTAAAAGAGTTTTTACCTTCTCACAACGCAATAAGCAGTACATATATAGTAAAAAATTTTATTTTAGCTATTGTGAATTTTTTTAAGGAGGTAAATATTATATGGAAAATACTGATTTAAACAAAGTAATGTTTACTGATTACAAAGACATTGTAACAGTACCACAATTAGCAGAAATGCTAGGCATAGGAATCACTCTTGCTTATAGGTTAGTACGACAAAAGACTATAAAATCTATAAAAGTTGGTAGAGAATATAAAATTCCTAAACAATTCGTTATAAATTATTTAGTTAAAGAGAATGTTTAGGCTATTTTTATATTTACTACAGAAAACAATAGTAAATTAAATATAGTCTGTTACATCAGAAAGGAGTTATAATTGGTAACAGAAAATTTACAAGTCAACAAAGTATCTGTAAGTTGTTTACAAATTAAAAATGGTATTTATCAGGCTGTTTTAGAATACTATGATAAAGATGGAAAAAGACATCAACCTTGGCGCTCTACTGGATTAAAAGAACGAGGAAACAAAAAACAAGCCTTAATAGTTGCAGAAAATATAAGAGCAGAATTTGAAAAAAAACTACAATTAAAAGATTTAGCTAATACTAAACCTACTTCAAATACTAGTAATACTACTGATATTCTATTTATAGAGTATCTTTTTTATTGGCTTGAAACCATACAGCATACAGTAGAAAATTCCACTTTTACTTCTTATAGACAAATATGCAATAATCATATAAAAAAATATTTTACAGAAAATCCTATAAAACTAAAAGATTTAGAGCCTATTCATATTCAAAACTTCTATAATAAATTGATGGAGAAATATAATCTTAGTGCTAATACCATAATACACCATCATGCTGTTATAAGAAAATGTTTGGAACATGCTTTTAAAATGAATGTTATTGTAAGTAATCCAGCAGATAAAATCCAAAGACCTAAAAAAGGTCAATTTATTAGTAGTTTTTATAATGAAAGTGAATTAAACAGACTGTTTGAAATCTCTAAAGGAGATTCTTTAGAACTCATTATTTTAATTACTGCTTTTTATGGTTTAAGGAGAAGTGAAGTTTTAGGTTTACAATGGGATTCTTTTGATTTTGAAAATAAAACTATAACAGTTAAACATACAATTACTATAACAAATACCAAAGGAAATAACAGACAAATTGAGGGTAAAGACAGAACAAAGAATAAGTCTAGTTATAGAACATTGCCTTTATTTGCTGATATTGCCAATATGCTTTTAGATGTTAAAGAAAAACAAGAATCCTTCAAAAAAGCTTTTGGAAATAGCTATAATAAAAAATATTTGAATTATGTTTTTGTAAAACCTGATGGAAATATAATAAGACCTGACTATGTTACTCAACATTTCAGTCTATTATTAAAGAAAAACAATATGAGGCATATTCGTTTTCATGATTTGAGACATTCTTGTGCTAGTTTACTACTTGCAAAAGGTATTCCTATGAAAGCTATTCAAGAATGGCTAGGTCATTCTAACTTTTCTACCACTGCAAATTTATATGCTCATTTAGATACTAATTCTAAAAAACTTTCTGCAAGTGTTTTGGAAAACACTTTTAAACTTACTGATACGAAAAAAATTGAGGAAAGTAATGCCTCAACTTTTAAAAATAATTAAATTATGGTGTCGATGGTGGGAATCGAACCCACATGGATGTTATCCGCAGGTTTTTGAGACCTGTGCGTCTGCCTATTCCGCCACATCGACATGTTTTATAAAATTGGCGGTTTTACAATTATGTTAGATATTTGTTAGATTTTTAAATACTTTTTTACTCTAGCAAATATCTAAACATTAGTATTTTCAATATATTTAGGATTTGTATATTAAAAAATCCATTTAGATTTTGAGTCTGGTGCGTCTGCCAGTTCCGCCACATCGGCATTTTATATTATTAGTAAGTTTTAAAATCATGCTGTACATATAAATATTTTTGTTAGATGCTCCAAATTGCTTACTTACTACTGATTTATTTATAATAACAAAAAATGAACTAAAATTCAAGTCTTTTAGTCCATTTTTTTAATTATTTTACACATTCATATTTCCATTTAACGCATCCAAAATTGGAGGTAGCATTTGTTTCTTTCTAGATACTACATTTTCTAGCATTGCAGTATGATTATCTATTGAAACTCCATATGCTTTTTCTACTACTGGTACATCATTTCCTAATGATATAATCTTTGAATTTGAATTAATTATATCAGTTGCAGCAAAAACATAAAAATCCAAGTTCTCTTTTTTGATATCTTCATTTATAGCTTCTTCGAAATAAACTTGATTTTTAAATATAGAGTCTAAATCTGCTGTATTTACTTGAGCTATTCTGAATTTTTTGTTTCCTTGTTCAAATAATTTTGAGTCAATATTTATTACTTGTTCTGGTGTATAATCACTAATATCAGTTCCTGCTTTTAGCATATCTACACCATAAGAGTCTATGTCAAGTCCAAATCTCTTTTCTAGCTCTCTAACTACCTTTACATCTTCTGCTGTTGTTGTAGGTGATTTTAGTACTAAAGTATCAGAAGCTATAGCACTAAGCATTAATGTTGCAATATTTTTGTCTATTTGTACATCATTTTCTTTGTACATTTTGTATAGTACAGTTTGTGTACATCCTACAGGTTCAGCTCTATAATATAATTGGTATGGTGCTATAAAATTCATTGTATGGTGGTCTATAACTTTTAGTATTTTTGCATTTGCTATATTCTCTACTGTTTGTGTAGTTTCATTGTGGTCAACAAGTATAACATTTTGACCATTTTCAATATCACTTATATATTCTGGTTCTTTCATACCAAGATAATCTAATACGAATCTAGTTTCTTTATTAACATTTCCTAATCTAACTGCCTTAGCATTTTTATTTCCTAATTGTTTCTCTAAATTCTCCATTACTATAGATGATGTAATAGAATCTGTGTCTGGACTTTTATGTCCAAAAATTAAAACTTCCTTATCCATATTATTACCCCCATTTTTAGTTCTTTTCTCTTTCACTGACTTATATATTATACCACATTTTGTATAAATAGTCAATAATTGGAGCAGATATTTCATGGGCTTCCGCCAATTGCACTATTCTTATGTTAATTATATATTTAACTTTTTATTTAACATAGCTCCTACCTTATTGTACGCTCTTTGTGTGTTTTATTTTTACCAGTTCAGCGTATGTTCCTCTGGAAAATTTTATGATATTTATTCTCTAGCAGTTATTTTTTGTGCACTTTTAGGTGCATATTTATTTCTCGTTTCATTATAAAATAATGGTATCTAATTAAGTAGTCTACATTAATTATAGATTACAAGTATATTTTTAAACATGTAAAAGAATGGAGGAAATTGTATGAACAAATTAAAAATCCCACAAAATCATAGCGGTATAAGTAAAACTCTACGTTTACCAGATAATGTTGTAGACAAAGTTCAAGACTTAGCTGATTTAAAAAATTTATCTTTTAACAAAACTGTAATTTCTCTAATTAAGTTTGCTTTAGAAAATCTAGACGATGAGGATAAGCAAAAATTAGAAAAAAACGCTTAAAATAAATAGTTTAAAACAAGACTTTTGAGTTTTTTTAATTTTAAAATTGCAAAAGTCTTGTTTTTTTGAATTATGATAAAATTTCTAAACATACATTGTTCAGGCAAAAGATTAAGTCTCTAAATATTTATTGCTAAAAATGTTATTTTAAATTTCAGCTTTTCTCTCTTATTTTTATAACAGTATCATTATCTATAAATAGAACAATTTCATCTTTTGTTTGCTCCATTTTATATATTTGATTTAGGTTCATTGCTATAAAATTATCCTCGTTATTTCCGTCTATTTTTAAAATATCATCTATAACATCATATATGACATCTTTTATACTAAATTGTGTCTCTAAAAATCCTTCTTGCCTTATATTAATTGTCTTGCCTTTCAATTTCTGAATTGCATTTATAATTTCATCACTCTTCATAATCATTCACCTTTCTTTCTTTTTATTGTATATACAGTTAATCCTAAAATCACAACTGATGCAATACTTCCAATAATCATTATTGCTTTTCCTGCAGTTGTTTCATTGCTAACTATTTGCTCTTGATTTTCATTTTCTTGTTCGTCTTCTGTATCTCCTGCTGTCTCTTCTTCCGATTCAGTCGCAATTCTCTCCATAACTGTATTTGCCTCTTGTATTATATTTTGCTGTTTTTGCTCATTTTCTTTTTCTTCATCTTCATTTCTTTTATACACATTAATCAAATAATCTTTTTTGGTTATTCCATTTTCTGCTGTTACTGATATTATAACTTTATTATTTTCGTTTTTTAAATTTTTATTACCGTTTATATCAACCTTTGCATCTTCATCTTCAGGAATTGCTAATATATTTAAATCATTTGTTAAATTTGAAACCTCTACATTGTAATTAGTTACATTAGCATTATATTCAGGAGATAAAGTATAATATTCTACAGCTAAAGTTTCTAAATTTGTATTTGCCGCTTCTACATTATCTGTTTTTGTAACATTTATTATATACTCCTTCTTTGTTGTTTTATCCTTTGAAGTTACTAATATTTTTATTTTATTAACACCATTTTTTAACCCTTTATTTTCTGAAATTTCAACATTTGCATCTTTATTTTCTGCAATCGCAGTTACATCTATATTATTTACACTTTCATCTACTATTAAGTAATATTCTGTAATATCTTTGTCAAAGTCTGGGTTAACACCTTCCATATTTAGTCTCATAACTTTTAAATTTGCATTATTATCTGCTACATTCTCACTTGTTTGCTCCTCTCCATCATTACTTTGTTCTTCCAAATTTTCTCCACCTATTTGTATATCTTTTTGATTATATAACACATCTATTTCTTCTCCCTTTTCATTGTAGAATTCACCAACTATTGCAAAAGATGCAACACCATCCTGTTTTGCTTCAAAATTAATTTTAAGTAACTCTTCCACATTCTTATCAGTTCCTGTATCTGACACCCAAGTATATACAACTCTATTATCAATAACATTAATATTATCCATGTCAGAAATACACTCTAGCTTTTCACTGTCAAAATACAGCCAAATTGTGCATGCTGCCATATCAACATTATTTGCATTTACTGATAGAGAAAAATCTTCACCATTTTCAAGAATATCTTCATTTACATTAAGAGTAACTGTTGATTTAGCATCACTTTTAATACTCAAAAATGAGAACAGTAAGAAAAATGTTATTGCTATTATGTTTGTTATTATAATTATTATTCTAATTTTTAAGTTAGAATGCTCAAGTAATTTATTTTTCATTTCAAAATACATCCTTTCTTTTTGGTTTTGGACAAAAGGGACACTCGTAAACGTCTAAGAACTTGGACAAAATCTCATGTCCCTATCGGTCAAGTTTTTGGACATTAGGGGCAGGTCTTATAGAGGTGTGTCCCTCTTGTTTCAAATTTGAAACAAATGCTCCGTCCCCTTTGTTTCATTGTTCGAGCTCTTGGATTCCTAAGATGTGTCTTTGTATTAATAAGCAATCTACTGAGTTTGGATTTTTTCCATTTTTTCTTACATTTGCAGCTGTAATATGCACACCATCTAGCTTTTGTATCTCTAATATATGTCTTTGTAGTACAAGCAAATCTATACTATTTATCTTGCCATCTCCATTTACATCTCCATACATTATTACATTATATTCAATTACAGTTACATCATTATCTAAAATTTTTATTGTGCTTCCTGTCCCTACTAAGCTGTTTCCTTCTATTTTTTCTCCACTTGAATTATATATTTCTATTGTATAATTTGTCTTTATTTTTTGCATGAACTTATCTACTGTATTGTTCTTATTTTCTAATCCTGTAATTTCATTACCATTTACATTTAAACTTTCGTCAAATACAATTTCTCCGTCTGCTAGTTTTCGTATAACTTTTACTGATATAGTTTTCGAAAAATCCCCCTCTGCTGTGCTTACTATAACATTGGTCTCCCCTTCGGCTTTGGCGGTTAAATTGCCCTCACTATCTACTGTTACAATTCCATTATTTTCAGATTTAAAGTTTATCGTTTGATCATCTGCATCTTCAGGTACAACATTTGCATTTATCTTAAATTGTTCATCAACTTGAAGCACACAATTTTCCGTATTAACGTTTAGTCCTGTTACTGGGCTATATATTTTAATTGAGATACTCGCAGAAACTCCATTATTTGCTTTTGCTGTAATCTTTGCAGTTCCTGAGCCTACTCCCAATACATATCCATCAGAGCTTACTGTTGCAACTTTTGTATTATCTGATGAATATTTTAAAGTTTTATCTACTGCATCAGTTGGTGTAATATTTGCTCTAATTTGAATTCTTTCTCCTTTATTTATTGTTGTCTTATCAGCATACAATTCTATTTTCTCTACCTCTGCATCTGGAACTTCTTTCACATAAGTTTGGAACACATAGCCTACCATACCATTATTCAATTTTACTCTATCCCATAATTCTCCGCTTTGTTTTCCTTTAGCAATTCTGGTCATTGTCTCTCCTGACTTCAAACTAGTTAAGACTTCATATGATGTTCCCGGGCCTGTTCTAACGTTTAATGTTGTCTCTACATCAGCATAAACTTTTGTATTATCAGATGAATAATCTTTTGAAGAAATCGATGGGCTTGTACATGGAAGTTCCGGCATATTGTTATATATTGGAATTATGAACGCCATAGACGAATCTAACAAATTGCTATTTGCATAACCAGTATATATCAGTTTTGATTCGCTATATGGAGCTAGAACATTGGTCATATATTGATGCCAAAATAGCTCGCCTCCACTTGTATCACTCACATGGAATTTTTGAAGATAAATAGTATTTTGCCCTAGGTTAATATAACTTGAGCCAATAAATATAGCTCCACCTGTTATAGCTCTTTCTTTGGTATTCCATGGGATTAAATATTTATTTTTTGTAGCTGTGCTTGCACCCTTTCCATCTTTAGCATATTGAAGTCCATTTTTTATCGCCCCCATAGGCTCAGAAGAACTTGTTGCACCAATGTTATAGAAGTTATATAAACCTTCAAATCCGCTAACTGTACCACTAATAGAGCTATGAGACAAGAAAGGACCAACTTCTTGCTTAATCCTTGAAGCCAAATGGAATGCACTTACTTTAGAAGTCTTAGCAGCTGTTAAAATCAAATCAGAATATTTTTTATCTGTAACTATGTTAGTACCACTAGAATTTTTATATTCAACAATTCTATTATAAAACTCTGTACCATACAAAATCTTTTCTATACTAGCTATAGTATTGGTACTAGAATTATATGAAAGCTCCTCAAACTGAAAAACTCTAACATAATTCAAAAAATTCCTTGGGTCCATTGCATACTCTACAGCAGCCCTTGAAGAATCAACCCACCCACTGTCAACTTCCACATTATATTCTCCTGGAGTGGTATTTTTCCAACTATCTGAATACGATTTTGGCACCAGATTTTTGCCAAAAATATTCTCATTATCAATAACATATTTCCAATCTAGATTTGTGTAAAGAGCCTTAAACTCCCAATTCGGATACTTCTTTTTAAGCTCATCAATATATGGTTTATAACTGCTTGGAAAATCATCTGATAAAAGCATTTCATTGGAAAAAGGCGTTCTCGTTTTCACCTCATTTGCCTTAAAAAAAGTGAAAATCAAGAAGAACACCACAACCAGAATCGCTATAACACTTACCAAAAAAAATATCTTTTTCTTCATCTTTATCTCCTTTTGTCGTTTTGGGGACAGGCCTTTTCGCGACATTTTTTTCGTTTTAGGGACAGGTCGCGCGACTGACTACTCCTAACCTCCAACTTCTTGTTTTAAAAAAAGTGTCCAAAAGTATAAAAGAACATTTACAAAATCTCGTGTCCCTATCGGTCAAGAACTTTGACATCTGGGACAGTCCTTATTGAGGTGTGTCCCCTTTGTTCGAAATTTCGAACGAATGCTCCGTCCCCATCGTTCGAGCTTTGACAATTATTCTTGTGCTTGAATAGTCGCTACATGTTATTAATGTAAGTTCTACATTTCCATCTGTCTCTTGTGACAATGAGCTTGTATCTTCTGGTTTTGCCTTGTATATATCGTACACTTCATATTCTAGCTCTCCATTTTTATTGTCCTGCAAATATATTTTATCTCCCTCTCCCAGTTCTATTATATGGTTGAACATATTTTGTTTATCATAATTATGTGCTGCTATTACATAGTTTCCAACTTCATTCGGATTTGGTCCATAATATTTTGTTGGGCAAATCCACATTGCTTCCTCATCATATTCTTGAAATACATATGTTTCTAAATTTATCTTAGGTATTATTAATTTTGATGATACTTCATACCCTTTGTATTCAGATGTAATCGGCTCATCTAACTCTTTTTCTATCTGTGATGAATTATCTGTATTCTTTTCTATTTCATTCTTGCTATCTTCTGTACCTGTTTTTATTGCATCATAATTTTGATTTTCTTCATTAGCATTTTCTACATTATTAGAAGAATTACTGGGACCATCACTGATTTGCATCTCCTTATACATTCCATAAGCCATATTGCCAATTAGAGCTGATATTATTAGTATAATTAAAAATTTGATTATTTTTCTTATCATTTTCTAATATTATCCTCCCTTGGTCTCAAAATATGTAGGCCTTTTATAATTTATAGTTTATTGGTAATGTTTGTTTGCAGATTTGATTATATAAACTGCTGTTACAATTCACAAATACGGATAATCTATAAAAAGTCCGTTCCATCTTGCTGGTAGATATAAAGAATTTAAAGTCCGCCTCATCTTACTGTCACATATATTTTGTACTCTCCAAGTTTTCGAGTAAAAAATATATGTGACACGTGAGGCTACATAGTAAAGAATATATCTACCACGTGGAACTACTTAGGTTCAATAAGATATTACAGCATCTTTAGCATATATTACTGTGAATTGTAACAAACTCTAGATTACTTCTCTTTCTTAAAGTTTTTTACTGCTATATAACTTGTTCCTAAAACAGCTATTGCTGTTATAAAATATACATATTGTGTCATACCTGTTTTAGGCAATGTTTCTGGCATTTCTTCATTTTGTACATTCTCTACAGCTTGTTCTTCCCCTGTTTGTCCATTACCGTTCTGGTTATTATTTGCATTATTGTTTTCTATATTTCCATTTCCTGTGTTTTGATTATTATTATCTTGTCCATTCTGGTTATTATTGCCTTGACCACCGTTTCCATTATTTTGATTATTATCTCCTGTAGTTGCCTCTTTCTTTGCACTCACAGCAAATTCCTTACTTGCAATTTCCGCATCTCCAGTGTCCGCGTCAAGTAAACTTACTTTTATCTTATAATTTCCTACTTCACTAAATAATCCTCTTATTTCTAATACTTGCTCTGCATCTCTTCCTCCTAATTCATATCCATCAGGTTCTCCCCAACCGTCTTGAATTAAGTCAATTTCTTGTCTTGTTCTTTCTGTTGCAAGCAATTTTACTGTTGCTGCATCTGATGGTTTTTCCGTAATTTCAACTTTCATTTTCACATGGTCATAATTTCTTCCCATACTAGATGATGTTATAAGCTCCATATTTTTTTCTTCATTTACTACTACATCACCTGTATAATTTAAAGCTAATGTATAATCAACATAATTTGGCTCAACTGTTACAGATTTTTTGATAGGGCTTGTAATATCGTCATATTCTTGTGATGCATCAGAATTGGCTAATCCCTCTGCTGTAACTGAAAAGTCTGTTGGATTAGTTGATTCTAGCTCTGCTTTTGCTTTAAATGTAACAGACATATTTTCTCTTGGGCTACTTCCACCTGAACTATCATAGAATGTAACTCTTACTCTAGTACCATTATCATTTTCAGTACCACCCTCAGAACTTACAAAATCAAAAATGCTGTTATCATAAGCAACATCAAATGTATACGCTCCTAGCTGTGTACCAAAATTTATGTTTACAGTAACTTCTTCTCCTGGTGCAATCTTGTCTTTAGAAACATTTACTTCAACACTTCCTAATGGCACAGATGCTGCAAATGCGTTTATTTGTAATGTAAAAAATAATAATGATAAAATAGCAATAATGCTTAATATTTTCTTTGTCATATAATCACCTTTCTCCATTAATTCTAATATTGAAAAAATTGGTTTAATGGCACCTAAAAATTTTTTTCATTATTATTATGTTTCAATTTTTTTATTTTATTTTGCCATTTTTTTGAATTTAATTTTAAAAAATCCTATAAATTAAAATTGATTGTTACTGCTTATAACCTTTATTCTCTAGCAAAACAATGTATATTTTTATTTCAAATACAAAATATACATTGTTTTGCAAAAAATTAGTTGTGAATTATAAAAATTCAAATATTCTTATTTGCAAAATCAAAAAAATTAATGTATACTCTTATTGGAGGCAATCAATGAATATTTATCATAATTTAAATGAAATGATTTCATATATAGAACAAAATTTAGATACTCAGATTTCATATTCAAGACTCTCTCAATTTTTAGGTGTAAATGAATATACCATGCAGAGTCTATTTTCCTTGCTTTGTGGAATTACATTAAATGATTATATACGAAAAAGAAGATTATCTCAGGCAGGTGTTGATTTGTATAACACTAATTGTAAAATTATAGACATAGCTATGAAATATGGATATGAAAATCCTACATCTTTTTCTAGGGCTTTTGAAAAATTTCATGGTATAAAGCCAAGTAAAGTAAAAAATTCTCCCGAACAGTTAAAACTTTATCCAAAATTACATTTTAATGAAAACGAAAATTTTGAAAATGAAAAAATTGAATATAGTATTATTGAAAAAGATGAATTAATTTTGTATGGGCTTGGTATAAAAACAACAGAATCCAAAATTTCAAAAGATGCTCCAACTTTTTTTCAAGAAATGCGAAAAAAATATGTTGATAAATATGGAGATTTTGATTATGGAATGACTGTGTATGAAGATAGATTTGAAAGCGAAAATTTTGAATATTGGGTTTTATATGATAAAAAAGTCCCTGAATTTACTAAATATGTTATTCCAAAGAGTAAGTGGCTCTGTTTTCATATTCCATCAGAAAATTATATCGATATTCAAAAAGCCACAAAACAATTTTATTTATATTTTATTACGAGCTGTAAATACAATATAAAACCATTACCTGAACTTGAGTATTATCATGATAATGTCACAGATTTTTTAGTACCTATTGAAGACTGACTTTTCTTATATGGAAAATGTCAGTCTTTTTATTTTTTTGTTTGCTAAAATCAAATTATAATTCTTAGATTTTTTATTTTCTTGTACAATTTTACTATTTACAGTTTTGCAAAAAATTACCTGTGAATTGTAACAGTTACTAGATAATGGTTAATATGAATCATAAGTCCGCGCAGGGAGATTCTAATTAAAATCGCCGAGCGGAGCGAGGCTATTTTAATTAGAACTACCGTTGCAGGACATGCTTAATTAAAAAACCATTATCTAGTAACTTGTAACAGTACAATATTTTAGAAAATTCTTGAATAATATAACAAACGGAGGAACATGATTTGAAAAAGCATATAATTTCTGAAATATTATTAACAAACGATAATGTTTGTACTGAAGCATGGCTTTCTTTATTAAACACTATATCAAAGTTAAATGGTCTTTTTAGACCTTGGCATATTTATGCAAAAATTGAACTTAATCAAGTACGTTTTTTTATAGAGACTTCTCAAATTTTGCCACCTATCATCAACTCTTTAGGTGATTTTATGATAAAAAGATTAGATATAACAGACGAAGATTTAATAGATTTTAATTATTCAAATGGTCGTCCTCTATTTATTACTAATAAAGAAAAAAATCTTTTGGATGTATATGATAAAGTGGAAACTAAGAAAAACAAAGTCCTAAAACTTGTTAAAATGTCTGTTTTAAGTTATAGGAAAGACCATTTTTTTACTAGAACTTATCTATTTTTTGAAAAGCCAAATAAAAAAGTTATTTGTAAAAAAGCTTTTTTGGTAATACCTCATTACTTTTTTAGTATTGACTTTTCTATTTACAACAGATTTTTCTATATGAAAAATTTTAATGAATACCTAGATATTCAAAAGTCCATTCCTCTTTTCAGTACTGAAAAAAATAACTCATTACTAGAAGTAGATACTTTTCCATATCTTGCTGAAGAATACTATCTGTCTCAAAATAGTTTTGATTTTGATAAACACTCAATCATAATTGGCTCTAGTGGTACTGGCAAATCGAAACTAGCAAGTTTATTGATTTCCAACATCAGTTCTTCTAAAGATTATAAAGTTGTCATCATAGACCCTCATGCTGCTTTAGAAAAAGAAATTGGAGGACTTGACAATACTAAAATAATTGATTTTAAAAGTTTGGAAAATAGCAGTGATTTGTTTATAAATAACTCTAAAAAAGATATTATGCAATCTATCGAATTAGTGCTATCCCTTTTTCAAACATTGATTGCAGATCAATATAATTCTAAGTTAGAAAGAGTTTTGAGGCATTCTATATACTTACTAATGGAAGCTAGCTGCTTAGATTTTTCTAATTTAAAAAATTTAATTTTAGATATGGATTTTAGAAATAATTTAATAAAAAAATTGCAAGGTAAAGTTCCTGACAGTATTACCAACTTCTTTTTAACTGATTTTAATGATTTAAGAACAAATTCATATCAAGAAGCAATTGCCCCTATTATATCATTTATTGATGAAATGGAATTACTTCCTGTTTTTAAAAATGATGGAAATAAATTGCAACTAAGAAATATAATCGAAGAAAACTTCCTTACTATATTTTCTTTGGATCAAACAATTCTTGGTCAAAAGGTTACTAAAACAATTTCAGGACTTGTTATGCAACAAATTTTAGAATTAATACAATCATATACATATAATGAGCATATCATTTTGGTTATTGATGAAGTATCTTTAATTGAAAACCCTATCCTTGCAAGATTTTTATCAGAAGCAAGAAAATATAATTTGTCACTAATATTAATACAGCAATATTTTAATCAAATTAGTGATAATTTAAGAAATGCAATATTCGCTAATGTAGAGAATTTCTACGTTTTTAGAGTTTCAAAATCAGATGCCATAACTTTAGAAAGTAATATGCATATGAATGTAGCAGTTCGAAATTCGTATAAAGTAAAATTGAAATTGTTAACTGAGCTAAAAAATCGCGAATGTATTGTTAGAATAAGTAGCAATGGAACAGAATTGCCAGCTTTCAAGGCTAAAACTATAGATTTTGAGCCAGTACCAAGAAAGCATATAAATCAAATTTTAAGGACAAATCCATTGGTTAGCAAAACTTTGCCTTATGCGCAGAATAAACCAGCAGAGCCAAGCTTAACATCTTTCTATAGTGAAAAACATAGTGATGCTAGCATTATCGACGCATCTCAAAATAGTTTTAGTATTGGTGATTCGATTGGCAGTGCTTTTGATTTAATGCACTCATTATCTACTGGTAGAATGAAATTAGAAGAGAAAAAAACTTAAATAAATGTTACTGTTCAGCATGTAAATAGACATATAAAGTCCGTTCCATCTTGCTGGTAGATATATATTGTGTTCTCCAAGTATTCGAACAAAATATATATCTACCACGTGGAACTACAAAGCATAGGAATTAGGTAAAGTAATTCTTTAAAGCATATCATACTGAACAGTAACAAATAAATTATAGTGAGGTAATAGTGTGAAAAAAACAAGTTTTTTCACACTATCTGCTACAATCGCTGTCGCCCTCAAAATTCTAACGAATTTTGAGATGGCTAATTTTAACCTCTATCATTCTCGCTAATTAATAGAGGTTATTTAATATATTTTTGTTAGAGCTTAATTAGCTCGAATGGAGGTTAAAATGAACGAAAAACAAACTTTAACTGTAATAGATAATACTTTTAGAATGATTTTTAATAGACCTAACCCTTATTCACTAGATGACTTTTTTTCGAAATTTGCTTTTGATATTAGGCTTCCTAGGAAAGTAACAGACAGTATTACAGGTGAAGAAACCTGGTCTGAAAATATAAATAGCAATATTTTTATGACTCAAAAAAATATGAGGCTTTATGACGAACAAAAGGGATGGATGCTTTCTAAAAGACTTATTAAAAATTTAAATGATATAATAAATTTATGGAAAAAAATTAATTATACTACAACAGAAAGGCAATATGATTGCATCAATGTTTCTAGATGCGACCCGATTTATAAATGTGAAAATGCTTTTAATTGTGCAGATTGTAACAATTCCAAAAATATTGTTTTTTGT
The DNA here is from genome assembly GCA_946578345.1 of uncultured Clostridium sp. Classification (GTDB taxonomy): domain Bacteria; phylum Bacillota; class Clostridia; order TANB77; family CAG-508; genus CALXVA01. The sequence continues at coordinate 5,968 of CAMOBD010000005.1, read as the reverse complement.
GATGGTTGTATAAAATGCGAAAATATGCTTGCATCGCAAAGAACAACTAATTCTGGCTTTTGCTTGCGTGTAGATGACTCTTCTACTTGTAGCAATAGTTATAATGTTATATGTTCTAGCAATATTAGTAACTCTATTTTTATACAAGACTGTAGTAATTTGCACGAATGTATATTTTGTAGCCATATTTCAAATCACAAGTTTTGTATTTCAAACATGCAATTTGATGAAACTGAATATTATGCAATAAAAGAGCAAATAATTAACTGGATTTTTTCAGGTTAGAGCCAAAAGCTAATCTGTAATTTGCAAAAACAAAACTGAGATTTTATTTTATCTCAGTTTTACTTTTATCTCATTTCTCTAAGCCTATTATATACTTCATATGTAATCTCAACATCTTTAAGTCCTCTGTGTGCACCTTTGTAACTTATATTAAACAAATTTGCAAGTGTCCCCAATTTATAGTTTACACTATGAGGAACAAGTCTCCTTGCTAAATATAATGTATCTATATAATCATTTGCCAAATTATAATCCAAATATTTTTTACACTTGTTGCTTAAAAAGCCTAAATCGAAATTTACATTGTGCCCTATAATTACACTTTCTCCAATGAAATTTACAAACTCTCTAAACACTTCATCCGGCATTCTTCCAGTTTTAAGCATTTCATCTGTGATACCTGTTAGATTTGTTATAAATGGTGGCAAACTCCTATCTATTTTTATTAATTGATTAAATGTGTCAACCATTTTATTATTTTCTACTTTTATAGCACCAATCTCTATTATATCATCATTTACTGGAGATAGTCCTGTTGTTTCTATATCCACTAGAACATAATTATCTACAAATTTATTTAAGTTTTTACTTCTGTAATTTCCACTTGTTCTAGAATTTCGATTTGCTACTTTATTTACCGTATTGTCTATTACATTGTTTGTTTTTGCATTTATTTCAGTATTTTTACTTAGTGCATTACTAAAATTATTAGCTGCAACATCTTCTCCTACTGCTTTGTTTACGTCTTGTTTTTCCATATTTGCTGTCAGCATATCAAATGATATTTGTGGATTTTCTTGCTTTTGCTTTTCTAACAATTCTTTTTGCTTTTTTCTTCTATTATTGTTTATAAAAATATATTTATTATACATATTTTGTTTTCCCTTCATATTATCTTTTTATCTACTATATTTTTTATTAATAAACTATATTTTAACATAGAATTTATTCATTAACAATAAAGATTTAAAAAATTACAAAAAAAATTCCCCAGACACCCTATTGCTAGGTGTCCGGGTATGTGGAGGAATATTAGGCTGTAGCGGTCTTGTCCTCCGGGAAGTGCAGCAAATTTCCTTCACTTTCTTTTTTGCTACCTTCTTCATAAAGTACTTTCTTAATGTCCATCCTTCTGAAGAGCTTGTACCCTTCAAAATTTAGACGAATGCAAAAATCTTCCAACAACTCTTCAATAAGAGCTACTTTTGCCTCCATAGAGACTTCTGAAGAAGTAATGTGAAGGTCGGCATTCCGGATTTCAAAAGAAATAGTTGCATCATTGATGCAGAAAGTTCCTTTTGATATCATTCCGTTGCTTTCCTCAATTTTGATGTTTGCCATTGGATATTCCTCCAGTCAGTATAATAAAATTTTGCACCTTTAATTATATCACTTTTTACAAATATTGTCAAATTATATATAGAAAAATTTACATTTTTTGTAATTTTTATTTAAATCTTTCTTTAACATTTTTGTTAATTTATCATTTTCAGCTTTTTTTACTCCATGCACAAAGCCCAGCGAATTCACGCTAGGCTTTGCAATTGAAGTTATGCAAAAATCGGATTACCAACTCTCTTGGCAATTTCGACGAACATAGCTTCTTTAATTCGGAGCATTTCCTTGCGAGAAAAATTAAGCCCTTTAAACTTAATTCTTCCGTCTTTCTTCATTGTATATTCAACATTGAAGTAATACAAGGTACCCTTTGAATTGTCTGTAAGATAACCACTCACATGTCCATTCTCCATGGACAAAATCTTAACTACCATTCGTTCTCTCCGCATTTTTGCACACTCCATATCTTAATGAATTTACCATTATGGTATTCTATAATTATACATCATCTCCTAATATTTGTCAAATTCTAGCAAAGTTTTTTACATTATTTTACATTAATTCATAAGAGCAATACAAGCCCGTCCCCATTTGTCCTACACTTCTTCTACTCTGGCATTTTCGTTTCCAACAATTTCCTTAAATTCCTCTAATGTTTGATTGTTTAGATAAATTCCGCCTGCCATATCTCTTCTTTCTCCATTTATTATCTGAATAGGAATATTGTTTCTTTCTCCTGAGAAGAATTTGATTGCTCCTCTTAATTTCTCTTTATGCTCATCATCTAGGTTTGTGATGTCAAGCATAAGTATTTTTTTCTTTTGCTCCCCAAATTCTTTTATTTCTCTTGCAACTATTTTTGTATCTTCATCTTCCCTTATACTTAGCCTTCCATCTACTAAAACAATGTTGTCTTCTATTAATATATTTGAACAATTTTGATAGCAACTTTCAAATACTATTACTTCTGTTGGTCCATATAAATCTTCCACTGTAACAAATGCCATTATTTTATTAGTTTTAGTAAATTTCTTCTTTACACTTGTTATAATTCCTGCATATTTCACAAATTGTCCATCTTGTAATTTTTCATTTATACTTAGATTTGCAGCAATTTCATTTGCTTTTTCTTGTCCTTCTATTGTTTCTGCATCTATTGTACTTGCATTTTGTGCTTCACGCATTTGTGCCGTATTTATATTGGTTTGCATTTCTATTTGATGTCTCAATTTGTCTAGTGGATGCCCTGAAATATATAGTCCTAGCATTTCTTTCTCCATAGAAAGCATTTCTCTTTCTGTAAACTCAGGCATTACTTTGTATGTGTATTTTAGTTCTTCCATTTCTTTTTGGTTTGCTCCACCTAAGTCAAACATGCTTACTTGACCATCAAAACTTTTCTTAGAACTATCTGCAATTGAGTCTACAATTGATTCATATGATTCCATTAAAGTTCTTCTAGTTTGTTCAAAATTATCAAAAGCTCCTGCTTTTATCAGACTTTCAATACATTTCTTGTTTACTGAAGCATTTGCAATCCTCTCACAGAAATCTGCAAAGTCTTTAAACTCTCCATTTTCTTTTCGCTCTGCTACTATTTCATCAACTGCACCTACGCCAACATTTTTGATACTTCCAAGTCCAAAACGAATTTTATTACCATCAACAGTAAACCTAGTATAACTTTTATTAATATCTGGTTTTAGTATTTCAATATTTAATCTTTTGCACTCATCTATGTATGCTGGTATTTTGTCCAAATTTCCTAAAAAGCTGTTAAGCATTGCAGCCATAAATTCTGCTGGGTAATATGTTTTTAAATATGCTGTTTGATAAGAAAGTACTGCATATGCTGCTGCATGTGATTTATTAAATGCATATTTTGCAAATTCAGCCATTTCATCAAATATCTTGTTTGCATCTTCTGCAGATATTTCATTACGTACACATCCTGGAACTATGATATTTCCGTCATCATCTACTTGTCCATTTATGAATATTTCACGCTCTTTTGCCATTACATCAAGCTTTTTCTTACCCATTGCACGTCTTACTAAGTCAGCTCTTCCTAATGAATATCCTGCTAAGTCCCTAACAATCTGCATAACCTGCTCTTGGTATACCATACAGCCATATGTAACATTTAAGATTGGTTTTAGCCTTTCATGTGTATATACTGCATGGTCTGGATCTTTCTTATTAGCAATATATCTTGGGATTTGGTCCATTGGCCCTGGACGGTAAAGTGAAACACCTGCTATAATGTCTTCCAAGCAATCTGGCTTTAGTTCCTTCATGAAGTTTGTCATACCTTGACTTTCAAATTGGAATATACCAACTGATGTTCCATCTTGCCACTGTTTATATACCTTAGGGTCATTCATATCTTTATCAAATTCTACTTTTATTCCTCTATTTTGTTCTACTAAATCCTTTGTATCTTGTATAACCGTAAGAGTTCTAAGCCCTAAAAAGTCCATCTTCAAAAGTCCTAGCTCTTCTAGTGTAGTCATTATATATTGTGTAGAAATTGTATTATCTCTCATATACAAAGGCACATAAGTATCAACTGGCTCTTTTGTGATAACTATGCCACAAGCATGAGTTGATGCCTGCCTTGGCATTCCTTCTAAAGCCATTGCAATATCTAATAGTTTTTTGTACTCTTCATTTGTCTCATATAACTCACGTAATTCTCTATTTTGCTCCATTGCCTTTTTTATAGTAATATGTAATTCATTTGGCACCATTTTGGCAAGCTTATCTGTTTCTGCATATGATACATCTAAAGCTCTACCCACATCACGAATTACCATTCTTGCAGACATTGTACCAAACGTAATAATCTGTGACACATGGTCATGACCATATTTTCTGCCAACATAATCTATTACTTCTTGTCTTCTTTCATAGCAAAAGTCAACGTCAAAATCAGGCATGCTAATTCTTTCTGGATTTAAAAATCTTTCAAATATAAGTCCATATTTAATAGGGTCTATGTCAGTTATACCTATTGCATATGCAACTATAGAACCGGCACCAGAGCCACGTCCTGGCCCTACTGGAATCCCGTTTGACTTAGCATAATTTATATAATCCCAAACAATTAAGAAATAGTCCACATACCCCATTTTATTAATAACAGAAAGCTCATAATCTTTTCGCTCGGCTATTTCTTGTGATGGATTTTCTCCATAGCGTTTTATAATTCCATCATCAGTAAGCTTTTTCAAATAATCATAATGCGTCTCAAATCCCTCTGGCACATCATAATTAGGCAAAATTGTATGGCCAAACTCAAACTCTACATTGCACTCATCTGCAATCTTTACAGTATTTTCTATAGCATCTGGCACATTTGCAAAATATTCTTTCATCTCTTCAGGAGATTTTATATATAACTCATCTGTCTCAAAACGCATTCTATCTTCATCAGTCATTCTTTTTCCAGTTTGAATACATAGTAAAACTTCATGATTATATGCATCTTCTCTTTTTAGGTAATGTGCATCATTTGTAGCCACAAGTGGAATATCAAGTTCACGAGAAAGCTGTATTAGTTTTTGGTTAACTAATACTTGCTCTTTAACACCATTATTTTGAATTTCTAAATAATAGTCTTTTCCAAATACACCTTTAAACCAGTTCGCCACTTTTCTTGCTTCGTCCATGTCATTCCTTAGGATTGCCTGATTTATCTCACCTGCTAGACACGCACTACAGCAAATCAAGTTTTCATGGTACTTTTCTAATATTTCTTTATCAATACGAGGTTTGTAATAAAAGCCCTCTGTAAAACTCAAAGAAACTAATTTAGATAAATTCTTATACCCATCATTATTCTTTGCAAGCAAAATCAAATGATTGTATTTGCTATCAAGTTCAGCATCCTTGTCATGTCTTGTACGTGGTGCAACATAAACCTCACACCCAATAATAGGCTTAATACCATTTGCCTTGCACGCTTTATAAAAATCAATAGCACCGAACATAACACCATGGTCAGTAATCGCCATTGCATCCATACCAAGCTCTTTTGCTCTAACCGGTAAATCTTTAATTCTATTTGCTCCATCTAATAAACTAAACTCACTATGCACATGTAGATGCACAAAATCGCCCATTGCACTTCTCTCCTTGTCGTTTTAGGGACAGGCCTTTTCGCGACATTTTTAATTTTACTCAAGCCTTTCCCCTTTGTTTTCCAGGAGCATTATATCACAAAGTATTTGGTTTTACAATTTTATTTTTTATTTTCCCATCTATCTTGTTACTATTTAAAGCTTTTTAATTTTTGCTTTTTTATCTAGGAAATATGTATGTTTTAAATTTTGCTTGAGTGCTT
>CAMOBD010000004.1 GCA_946578345.1 uncultured Clostridium sp. | reverse complement strand
TTTTTCATTATTCCATTTTTTTAATTTTAAATCTTCTATTGTTTCATCTAAAGGAACTTCTACATTTATTGTTCCTAAAGTCCTTGAAAGTAGAGCCAAATCTTTATTTGCCACTAATCTTTCTTTTAACTTTTCTTTTAATGTATCTGTATTATTTTCTATAGCTTCATATAGCTCATCTATTGAATTATATTTTTTTATAAGGTCTAATGCTGTTTTTTCTCCAACGCCTGGCACTCCTGGGATATTATCAGAAGTATCTCCCATAAGACCTTTTACATCTATGAGTTGCTTTGGAGTAACTCCATATTTTGCTTCAATCTCTTTTTCTCCATAAGTATCTGTTTCTGTCTTTCCAACTTTTGTATGAGGATTTCTAACAGTTATTTTCTGACTTGTAAGCTGAAATGTATCTCTGTCTCCAGACACAATTGTTACATCCAATCCCGCCTCTTCTCCTTTTTTTGCAAGAGTTCCTAATACATCGTCTGCCTCATATCCTTCTTTTTCGATTATTGTTACATGCATTAACTCTAATATTTCCTTAACAATCGGCATTTGCTCTGCAAGCTCATTAGGCATTCCTTTTCTTGTTGCTTTGTAACCTTCATATAACTTATGTCTTTCTGTTGGAGCTTTTAGGTCAAATGCAACAGCCATATATTCTGGATTTAATTCATCCACAACTTTAAACAAAATAGCCAAAAAGCCATACACTGCATTTGTAGGCTTCCCATCAGGTGTTGTTAACATATTGTTTCCCATTATTCCGTAAAAAGCTCTATTTAATATACTATTTCCATCTATTAAAACTAATCTAGACATAAAGTCTCCTCCTAATTTGCAATATATTTCTGATATTTTATTTTTGTTGCCATTATATCCTTAAATTTTTTTATCTTTTTGTTTATTTAACTTTTTAGTATTTAATAAAAGTTCATCAAAATCTGATACATAAATTCTATCCTGTATAATTCTATATTTTTCAAATTCTGTTTCTGCATGAAGCTTTGCCATTTCTGCTGAAATCTTTCCATTATCTTTTAAAACTTCATGATCCCACAATTTTAAAAATCCATTCAATCTTTCTTCCCAATCTGCCATTGTCATTGGAATATGTCTCATTGCTTGCATTTCTGCTAAATCTAAATACGCTGAAACTATTCTTTCCAATTGTCCTATTTCAGTTTCTGATAAATAATTTTTTGCAATAACAACATCATATTTATGTATCTTGCTATTTGGTGCTCCTTGCCATGATGTTAATCCCATATGTTCTTTTTTATGATCTGCTCTATTGTATATAATTTCTGCTGCTGTATTTCCGCGATACTGCATAATGTAATTTATTTTGAACTGCTGAAAAAAATCTAATGGTCGATTTTGCTGTTTTATCATAATCGATTGAAGTTGCATAAATATCTGTAATTTTTTGGTAAAACTTCCTTTCAGACATTCTTATCTCTCTAATACGTTCTAATTGCTCTTCAAAGTATTTCTCAGTTAAAATTGAGCCACCGTTTTTTAATCTTTCATCATCCATTACCCAACCTTTTATGGTGTAATCTTTTACAATTTGATTTGCCCACTTTCTAAACTGTACTGCTCTTTCATTATTAACTTTAAAGCCAACAGCAATTATCATTTGTAAATTATAATGGGCAACATTCCTCGAAACTTCTCTATTTCCTTCTTTTTGAACTATTAAGAAATTCTTAATAGTTGAATTTTCATCTAATTCATTATCATCATATATGGTCTTAATATGTTGATTTATCGCTGAAGTTGTAACATCATATAATGTTGCTAACATTTTTTGTGTTAGCCATATATTTTCATCTTCATATCTAACTTCAATTGCTTCTGGATTGTCCCCTATTGCTGCCACATAAGTTAAATACTCCGCTGCACTGGAACGAATTGTAATTTCTTTTTTATTTTTATCCATGTAACAATACTCACTTTCTTTTTTATTTTCTAAATTGTCTCTCTGCTAGTGACACAATTTTGCTATTTATTCTCCCTATCTTTCTCAATCTTCTTTCTGTATCTATCTTCCTCAGAAAAAATGCAGCCACAGTACTTTTGCATATACAATCCAAGTTCTCTTGCTTTGGCTTGTCCATCTCTAAAGCCTACACGAAAATCTCTATACAAAAACTTCAATCCATATTTTTCTGCTACTTCCTCGCAAACTTGCTTTAATTCTTCATGCTTTTGATAAGGACTAACTAACAAAGTTGTGGTAATTGTATCATACCCATGCTCTTTAGCATATTTTGCTGTTTGCTCCATACGTACTCTATAGCAATAGTTCACACATCTATTTTGTAAGTCACCAATCACATTTTTGCAAAATTCATCTAGTCCATAGTTTTCTTCAAAAATAGCTTGCACATTTATAGATGCTGTATATTCTTTTAAACAATCTCTTCTTGCTTTATACTCCATATATGGATGTATATTTGGATTAAACCAATACACTGTTGGCTCTATTCCTTCATTTCTTAATGTATCTATACAATAAACACTGCATGGTGCACAACAAGTGTGCATTAACAACTTCATTTACTTCATTTCCTTTCCTTATTCTCAATTTCTCTCAACTTTTGTATTCAATAATTTTATTATTCCAGCCCCAACTAGCATAATAACTAAGTATGGTATTCCTAGCCATGCTTCTTCGCTCCATAATGCAAATGATGCAAAGTTTGCAATTTGGCTTGAATAGCTTAGCGCTAATATAGTCTCTTGTGATTTGCTCTTTAGCCAGAACATTGTTGGGAATAGCCACATTATATACCAAGCATTAAAATTGGTAATTAGTATAAATGTGAATATTAATAAAATTACATTATATTTCTTTATAACCTGATAAAATTTTATTTCTTTCTGTAATAACAACCTAATGCACACATAAGCATAACCAAGAGCAAATATACCTAAGCACACTGTTTGAATAATTTGCACCGTTCCTGTTTCTAGATATTCATACAAAATGTAGAAAATTGACCTGTTGTATTTCCCTTGTTGCATGAATAATCCTGCAAATACGCTTAAATCTTTCATATAGAATGCATAGAATAATGCAATTATTGCAATATACTCAATTCCACAAATGATACAATATATAATTCTTTGCTTTGCATTTTTTTCTCTTACATAATATATAATTATAAAAGGAAGTATAAGTATTGCCAAGTATTTTATGGCTGTTGCAAGTGCCACAAATGCTACTGCTAAGAATAAGTTTTTCTTTCTTATTGTAAAATAAATTGCAAGTAAAATAAATAATATTATAAATATATCATTATGTACATTTGATAAAGCCTCAAATAGTATAAATGGATTTAGGCCATATAAAATTAAGAATAATTTCTTTCTTGTTATTTTATAAACAAGTACACAGTTTATTAAATGTACAATTAGATTTGCTAATTTGAATATTATCAATGCTACATCTATATTTCCAAATGAAAGCCATGAGAGTATTGTGCATATTGCTGTCCAAAGTGGTCCATACACTACAGTTTCATATCTCCAACAATTTGCCACCTTATTAAACATTGGCTCATTTTGCCCTGTACTATCTACTATTTCTCCAGTAGAAACATAATATGGATTTTCCCCATAATGTGCTGCAGACCAACCATTTGCTATATATGAATATACATCTGTACTTGTATATGGAATAATTACTGCAAATAACACTGAAACTATTGCAATTAAAATAAATATCTGCTTTTTACTTTTAAATATTTGCTTATGTTTTTTTGCAATTAATATGTATGCTAAAAAAAGAATAGTGATTAATGAAAAGAAAATTACTGCATTAACCATTCTTTCATTAGATGTAGTTGGCAATCTAAACAAATACGTCCACACCCAACTAAATCTATATACACTTTTATTTTGCACTAAATAAATAATAGATGGCACTACAAATGCTATGCTAGCCAATATAAATATTACTACTGGTAACTTGACTTTCTTTTGTGCTGTTTCTTCTTTCATCTTTCCCTCCATTTTATTATTTTCCATCATAAGGAACTCCAATATGCTCATATGCTGCTGGAAGTGCAATTCTTCCTCTTACTGTCCTTGAAATAAATCCAATTTGAATTAAGTATGGCTCATAGACATCTTCTATTGTATCTACTTCTTCTCCCAAAGTTGTAGCAATTGTTTCTATTCCAACAGGTCTTCCTCTATATCTTATTATTAAAGTCTCCAATATTTTTCTATCTATATCATCTAGTCCCAAATCATCAATTTCTAATTTATTCAAAGCTATTTTAGTTATTTTTAGTGTTATGTTTCCATCACCAAGCACTGCAGCATAATCTCTTACTCTTTTTAATAGTCTATTTGCAATTCTTGGTGTTCCTCTTGACCTTCTTGCAATTTCTGTTGCTGAATCATTGTCAATATTTATCTCTAAAATATTTGCTGACCTTTTTACGATTGTAGTTAAATCTTCTGTATTGTATAACTCCAATCTATGTATAATTCCAAATCTATCACGAAGAGGTGTTGCAAGTGAACCTGCTTTAGTTGTTGCTCCTATTAGAGTGAATTTAGGCAAGTCTAATCTTATTGACCTAGCACTAGGACCTTTTCCTATTATTATATCTAAAGTATAATCTTCTAGTGCTGGATACAATATTTCTTCAACACTCTTATTCAATCTATGTATCTCATCTATGAACAATATGTCAAACTCAGACAAATTTGTAAGAAGTGCTGCTAAATCTCCTGGCTTGCTTATTGCAGGTCCTGATGTAATCTTTATATTCGAGTTCATTTCATTTGATATAATACTTGCAAGAGTAGTCTTACCAAGTCCTGGTGGTCCATATAAAAGGACATGGTCTAATGGTTCTTCTCTCTTTTTAGCAGCCTCTATGTATATTTTCATATTTTCTTTTACTTTATCTTGTCCAATATACTCATTTAAAGTTTTAGGTCTTAATGAATTTTCCATTCTTTCTTCATTAAGGTCTGTTAATTCCGGACTTATTAGACGTTCTTCATCCACTTTTGTTCACATTCCTTTATTAGCAATTTAGGTTTTTTGCGGAACCTATAAACCTTTTAATCTTGCTTTCTTAAATGCTCTTTATCTATTTGCTCTTCTTTTTCTTCTTCTCCCATCAATTTTGTCACATCTTTATATCCTATTGCTACAATTGCAATTACTAATAAAGCAAATGAAAGAGCTTTCCAAATTCCACTTTCTAATAATATGACTGCAAACATTCCTAATATTGCTGTTATTCCATACATAATTAGTACTGCCTGCTTTTGAGAATATCCTTTTGACATCAATTTATGATGTAAATGACCTTTATCTGGTTTGAATACAGCTTTTAAAGACTTTCCTTTTATAATTCTTCTAAATATTGCAAATATTGTATCAAATATTGGCATCCCTAGAATTATAATTGGTGCAATTAATACTAATGCTGTATACGTTTTTGCTACTCCAAGTATTGAAATTATAGCAAGAGAAAATCCCATAAAGTTTGAGCCAGTATCTCCTATAAAAGTTTTGGCCGGACTAAAATTAAATGGTAAAAATCCAACTATTGCACCTGCTAAAGCAGTAATTAATACTATTGCAATTAATGGAGAGCCATTTAATGCAAATACCATTAGAAGAGATAAACAAGATATAAGTGTTACTCCAGATGATAGTCCATCCAGACCATCAATTAAATTAATAGCATTGGTAATACCTATTATCCAACATACTGTAAGAATACAAGACCATATCCCGGTTATTACAATCTTTCCAAATGGTAGTGAAATATCTTCTATCCTTATTCCTGATGCAACAACTATAATTGCAGCCACAATCTGGGCAATTAGTTTTACAAAACTTGGTATTCCCTTAACATCATCAATATAACATACTACTCCAAGTACTACTACTCCGATAAAAAATCCAATTATTTTAATAAAATACTGATCTTCATCAAAAAAATTTATTTTTCCCTCTAAAGCAGTTGTTATTAATAAATATATTACTGATACAAAAAATCCTGCAATTACAGCTAGTCCTCCAAGCCTTGGCATTGGTTTGCTATTTACTCTTCTATCATTTGGCACATCTATTGCACCAACTTTTTTAGCCAATCTCATTGTATGCGGTGTAATTACAAAAGCTGTTATAAATGCTAGTAAGAATGCTATTGCTATATCTCCCCACATAAAATTTCCTCACTTTCGTTGCGCTTAATAGTTAATTTTCTTTACTTAATCATTTTATAGTTTAGGTATTTACCTGTATACATGTTAGTTAGTTATTTATTTAATCAATTACACTCACATTGTATCCTATAAATAAACCACTTTCTATAACTCCAGGTATAGATTTTATTCTTTTTTCTAAATCTTCTGTAATATTATCAAACTTAGCATCTAAAATCAGATTTCCATTTTCAGTAATGCACGGTCCATCCTTACCTATCGCTTTTCTTAATTCTATATCTCTTGCTCCTAACATTTCTAGCATTTCTTTAACATAATTTACCGCTCCTTCAAAGCATTCTACAGGTACTTTATGCTTTTCTCCTAATCTGTTCACTTTTTTACTTTTATCAATCAAAATATATGTAACAGGTGAATTTACTATATTCAATTTTTCTTTAAACATAGCTCCACCTCTTCCTTTTAAAAGCCAATTGTTGTTATCTACTTCATCAGCCCCATCAAAACACCAATCAGGCTTTGCTTCATTTAACGTTGTCGTTGGAATTCCTAAAGTTGTACAAAGCATTTTTATTTCTAAGGATGTAGGTATAGCTGTTATGTGAATGTTCTCACTCTTTATTTTTTCTGCAATTGCAACTGTTGCTATAAAAGAGGTCGAACCAGAGCCAAATCCGAATTACTTGTCCATCTTTTACTTTTTGTGCAACCATTTCTGCAACTTTCTTTTTGGCTTCTACGTTATCTATATTTTCTAGTTTCATTTTATCAAGCGTTTCTTCATTCCAATTCATGCAATGCCTCCATTTAATTCTATAATTTTCCTTTTAGCATTATATCATTATATTTGGCTCTAGTAAACATTATTTTGGGAAAAATTTAAATTTTAGCACCTAATTTATTGCAAAGTTTATTCCTCTTGCAACAACATCTTTCATTTTTTCAATTAAGCTATCAATTTCTTTTGGAGTAACTATAAAATTATATTCTTCTGGTGCCAAAACCTCTTTTATTAACGCATATTTATCTTCTTCTTGTAACTGATTTAAGAAATCATTTGATTGTGCTTGCTCTTGAACTTTTTGAATTAATAATGTTAAGCTATCTGCAGCTATTGTTGCCGCTTCTACAACTGTAGGAATACCGCATTGCAATTACTGGAATACCTAATGTGTTTTGAGTTAATTCTTTTCTTGCATTTCCTACACCTGCACCTGGCACAATTCCAGTATCTGCAAGCTGTATAGAACTACTAATTCTTTCGATACTTCTAGAAGCTAATGCGTCTATTACTATTACAAGCTTTGGCTTAACATTTTCTACAATTCCTTTCAATATCTCCAATGTTTCTATACCTGTAGTTCCCAACACTCCTGGAGATATCGCACTAACTTCTCTAGTATTCTTATCTAAGACCTCTGGCATATATTCAAGTAAATGCCTTGTTATATCTATTTCATTTATTACTTTTGGTCCTAGTGCATCCGGTGTTACATATATATTACCAAGTCCAACAACAAGTATTGGTTCTTGAGAATTTGCATGTTTATCTAATAACACCTTTAGTTCTTTTGTAACAACTTCAGAAGCCTTTTGTATTTCCTCTTCATTGGCAATTTTCAATTTTTTTATATCAATGGTTATATAATTTCCCTGAGGCTTTCCAATAGCTTCTTCCCCTTTTTCATTTGTCACTTTAACCCTAGACACTATTAAATCATCACTAATCTTTTCTTCTTCTGTTTCTATACCTTCCACTTCATTTTCTATATTATGTGCCTTCCTATATAAGTCTCTTCTTTCTAAAGCTAAATCTGTTCTAAAATTGTACATTATAAAAACCTCCATTCGAGCAATTTTATAGTTCTATTTGTATTTTTATAAAAACCTCTTAATTGCGAGAATGAAAGAGGTTTTTATTAGCCATAACAAATTTTCTTAAGAAACTTTGATGGCGATAAGATTTATATTTTTTTGTGAAAATTAATTTACACAAAAAAATCAACTCCTTTATTGTTATTATTTCAAAAAAGAGTTAATTTATACATTTTTTAATTTAATTTTGCATTTATATATTCTTCAGTTTTTTCAATCATAGAGATTGCAGTATCGATTTGTTCTCTGCATTCTTCCTTTGTTACTATGTAAAAATCTACATAATCACTTTTTTCCCTAAATAGTCTTGCTTCATTGACTCTTTTCCCTAGTTCTCTTGGAAATATTTCCTTGCTCACATATTCTTTATTAAAATATGCCATTACAGAAGAATGTTTCTTAAAGTCAGTCTCTTCTAAAGCTAATACTGCTTTTATAGCATGAAAAATTGAATAATACGCTCTATTACTCGCTCCTTTAAATTTATTAATCGAAAAAAGGGCTTCTGCTTCCTCTAAATTTTCTTTAGCCTGTTCTAATCTATAAATTGCTAATGATTTTACCTCTTCACTATACATTTAACAAAACTCCTTCTTTTTCTATATTTTTATAAAACTTCATATATTTAATTCTAGAATTGTAAATATCAATATTTTCTACGAAAGGTGATAACAAAATATTATATTTTAAATCTAGGTCATAACTATAATCTGTTACTATTTTTTCGATTTCCTTAATTTTTTTCTCTGGCAAATCTACTAATATCATAATATCTATATCACTTACTTCATCATTTTTATTTTGCTCATTTCTTACATATGACCCATATAATATAACTTGTTTTAAATGTTTTCCTAGTATTTTAAATAATCCCTCTACATACTCTTTTAATATTTTATTTTTAATTACTTTGTCATTACTTTCCATAATATTCCCTCCTACATTAATAGTATAACATACTTTTTTATAAAATACTATAATTATTAAAGTAAAATTCATATTTCATACCTATTAAGTTTTTCTTAATTTGCTTGAATTATTTGTTTTGATTTGATAAAATCTAAACATAAATGATAGGAGGTATTAAATTGAAGAATTATTTTTTATCAAATAAAGGCGGATTTTTAAAAGCCTTAGGTATATTTTTTATAATTATTCTAGTACTGCTTGGACTAACTTTAGGTGCAGGATATGCATTTCTTTCGGACAAACTGAGTAGTATGAATTATGTAGAAACTGACAAAGGAGATTTCGAAATAAATGAAGGAGTAGATAAAGCATTAAAAGATTATAGGACAATTGCTCTTTTTGGACTCGACTCCAGAGATAGTTCTTTTGAAAATTCTAGAAGTGATTGCATTATATTAGTTAGTATTAATAAAAGAACTAATGATGTAAAACTCACATCAGTTTATAGAGATACTTATGTCGATATAGAAGGTCATGGATTAGATAAAATTACACATGCCTATGCATATGGAGGTCCAGAACTTGCAGTAAATACTTTAAATAAAAATTTAGATTTGAACATAACCGAATTTGTTACAGTAAACTTTGATACTGTCGAAACTATTGTTGATAGTATTAATGGCATAACACTATCTATTACTGATGCAGAGGCAAGTCAAATAGGATTTAGTTCTGGTGGTACATATACTTTAGATGGAAAAGAAGCTTTATCATATGCTAGAATTAGAAAAATCGATTCTGATTACAAGAGAACTGAACGTATGAGAACTGTATTAGAAGCAGTACTTAATAAAGTAAAAACTCAAGATATTTCTGAAATATCTAATTTTGTCGATATAATATTACCTCATATTTCTACTAATATGAGTGCTAATTCAATTATAACTATGGTACCATCAGCTATTTTCTATAACATTTCTGACAGTACAGGATGGCCTTATGATGTAAGTGGATATTCCTCAGATGCATGGTATGGAGTTCCTGTAACTCTTGAATCTAATGTGAAGAAATTACATAAAGAAGTATTTGGAGATGATGACTACACTCCATCTGAGACAGTTCAAGAGATAAGTGATGATATTATAAACGAAACAGGATATAGTGGATAAGAAGAAAAGCAGTACTATAAATTTATAGTATTGCTTTCTTATTATCATTTTTAAAGGCTCTATAAATTGATACAATTGCTAGAACAATCATAATTCCTGCAAATACTCCTGCTGTATCAATGCATACATCAGTGGCTGATGGCCCTCTTCCTGGGACAAAGCTTTGGTGGTACTCATCTGTTATAGCATAAATTAATCCTACTAGTATGCTGATACCAAATTGTACTTTTAATTTAGTATTAAATGTAAACATAAATGACATTATAAAAATCCCTACTAATGTATACATTGAAAAGTGTGCTAGTTTTCTTACAATAATTTCTCCATGCTCTATTAATTTTTCTTTTGTATTATCACTTAATTTTTTTGTATATGGAAATATATTCACAAATTTTGTTGTAACTTTTTTACTTAAACTGCCTGATTCTGTTCCATCTTGAGCTGAGAAATTAAATATTATAAAGAAAGTTGAACATAAAAGTAACATAAATAAAATTCTTAATAATACTTTTTTCATATATTCATTCTCATCTTCCTACCATTTTATACTAATGTTCTAAAACACATTAATTTCTATATTTCAAAAAAGGCATCTTAATTTAATGCCCTTTAACTATTACTCTCCCATTACTTCATCTATTTCTGCCTTTGCATTTGCTACTGATGTTTCATTTGGAAGCATTATATATAATCTTGTACTTCCCATTGAATATGTTGGTCCGTATGAACCTGTTCCTGTTAATGAGTTGTTTCTAATTTTCCATGAAGACATATTACTCAATTGTCCTTTTACTAAATTGCTTATTTCACTTTGCTCTATATTAGTTTGGAAACTTCCTTCTAATGTATTTAATATATCAGTATATCTAGTTAATAAAGTAGTACTATTTAAGACTTTTTTCATAATTGCTTCAATTACTGCTTGTTGGTTTTTAACTCTTTGGTTATCTCCAGAAGCAAATGAATGTCTTTCTCTACTAAACGCTAAAGCTTGACTTCCGTTCAAATAATTATATCCTTTATTAAAATGATATCCCTGTGTAGAGAAGTCATAATCTGAATATACTTCAATTCCACCTAAAGTATCAACTAATTTAATTACAGTTGTAAAATTAACTCTTACATAGTAATTGATATCTACATCTAATAAATCTTCAACAGTTGTAACAGTTTCATTTATACCATATATTCCAGAATGAGTTAATTTGTCTCTTGCACCCTTACTATGTAATGTTACATAATAATCTCTCGGAATAGATGTAAGTAATACTTCATGAGTATTTGTATTTACAGTGGCTAAGATATTTGCATCACTTCTTGATACATTACTAATATTCCCTGATGTATCTATACCGCTTATATATACATTAAATACACCATTATTTATAGTATATTTTGAGTTCTCTGAGCTGATCTCTGCTGTACTTTCTACTGCATGTGTAGCTGTATATATAATTTTTGTATTATCTTTAAAATTTTCTATTTCTTCTGACAACATGTTGTATTGTGATACACTAACATATATGACATCAATTTCTTCTTCTAAAAGATTATTTCCTAAGTCTGTTAAGCTCTCTTGTGTATCAAATGTAACATCAACTTTATTGCTTAATTCCGCCTGTATATCTTTCTCTAATTGGAAAGTATATACATCTTTTCCATCAATATCTTCTACAGAATTATAACTACTTTCTTTTCTAACAACTACATAATATTCGTCAGTTTCTTGTGCATCTTGAAACATTGAGCCTAGGAAATCTGATGTTGCATTGGCATAATTTGCCACATATAGATAAATTCCTGAAAGTAATAACATTATAATTAAACAAAAAATATTTAATTTACGAGTTTTGTGCGTCTTAGCTAATCCTATTACCATAAGCATCGTAAATACAACTTCTGCTATTGTAAATATTGTTATATAACTATTAGGTAATAAATCTAATTTAAGCACTGATACATAAAATATTATAGTAATAATAACATACATTAGTGCTAAAATTTTGAAAACTATACTTAGCTTGTCTGCTGATTTATTCTTTTTTGCATTATAGTTATTGCTCTTGGTCTTATAATTTCTACTTTCATTTTCATAATTTCTTCTCATTTTTTTGTATGGGTCTTCCCCCTGCATTCTTCTTGGTTCGTAACTCATAATTTTATCTCCTTTATTCAAATATTAACTTTAAATTATTTATAAGATTTATAATTTAAAATTGTTTACTTTTTTTCTTCCAATTGATTCGTATATTATATTTTTATCTTCTAGCTTATTTAATTCAAAACAATTACGTCCATCTAGAATTATAGGTTTTCGCATTAACTTTTCAAATAAACTTACATCCATATTTTTTACAAAGTCCCACTCTGTAAATATAAGACAAATGTCTGTATCTTTTAGTGTCTCCTCAACTGAATTACAATATTCTATCTCTGTTGGATATATTTTTTTATAATTTTCTTCTGCAACTGGGTCATACGCTTTTACTTTTGCACCATCATCTAATAGGATTGGAATGCATTCCAATGATGGAGCCTCTCTCAAATCATCTGTATTCGGTTTAAACGAAAGTCCCAGTACTGCGACATTTAATCCTTCAAAACTATCGTAATATTTTCTAGCTTTTTTTATTAACTTTATTTTTTGATTTTCATTTACTTCTATTGCAGCTTTAACAGTTTTTAACTCATAATCATAATAATTCCCTAACCAGTTAAGAGCTTTTGTATCTTTAGGGAAACATGAGCCTCCATAACCAATTCCTGCATTTAAAAACTTATTTCCTATTCTGCTATCTAGTCCCATTCCTTTAGCAACATCTGTAATATTTGCACCTACAATCTCACAAAGATTTGCAATCTCATTAATATATGAAACTTTTAAAGCTAAAAAATCATTTGATGCATATTTAATCATTTCTGCACTTTCTCTATCTGTAATTACATATTCTATCTCAAAAGCATCATATACTTTTCTCATTATTTCTTCTGCCCTTTTAGATTTTACACCTATTACTATTCTCTGTGCATATAATGTATCATGTACAGCTGTGCCCTGTGATAAAAATTCTGGATTAGATACCAATTCAACTTTAACATTATTTTTTGCATTACTATTAATATATTTTTCTATTTTTTTATTAGTTCCTATTGGTACTGTTGATTTTAACACAACTATACAGTCTTTTTCAATACTTTGTGCTATTTCTCTTCCTACATCATAAACATATTTTAAATTTGCACTTCCATCTTTTTTTTCTGGTGTTCCTACTCCTATAAATATTACATCTGCATTTTTATATGCAGTATGTGCATCAGTCGTATAATCAAGTCTATCTTTATTTTTCTTCATTAATTCTTCTAAGTCTTTTTCATAGATTGGTGATTTGCATTTTTTCATTAAGTCAATTTTTTCTTGGTTTACATCTACGCAAGTTACATTATGTCCTTTTTCAGCCAAGCATACTCCTGTTACTAATCCTACATATCCTGTTCCCGCCACTACTATGTTCATTTTTACTTATTCTCCTTCCTATTTTGAAATTTTATAATCCTTTCGTCCAAGATTTTTCCTTGCTTTATTATTAAGCTATTATCTAAAACTATATTTTTTCGTTCAGTAATTAAAAAGTCAAGATATTTTGCAACTTCTTTGGATATTGCATCAGATGCTGTTTCATAGAAAATGCTTGGTGTATGATCGACAGCGTAATGCAAAATACCTTTTTCATAATATGTTGGTTCATCTATTGTTGTAGGAGTGGAGGTTTCTATTGCTCCGTTCCTATCACAACTGACATCTATAATCATAGAATTTTTTTTCATTTTTTCTAAATCTTTTTTGGAAATTATATGATCTTTTCTAGCAACATCCCATAAAACGCAGTTTACAATAGCATCAAACTTATTTAAGTTTCTTCTTAATAATTCTTCATCTTTTCTACCATAAACTTCTATATCTGCGCCCAATTGAGAAAGTACTTTGAATGCTCCTCTAGCAGTATTTCCTTTCCCTATAATTGCCACCTTTGAATCAAATGGTAATGTTCCCTTTATTCTATAAGCATCTATTATTGCAGCTATTCCAGCTAGTTCATTATTCTTCCAAAAGCAATGCCTGTTATATTCGTACATATCTTCCCATGCATAAGCAGTTAATTTATTATTAATAATCTTATCTGTTATATCTTTATTTTGTACTGCATGAATCCATCCCCAAATAGTCGATCCATATTTTAATTTTTCTAAATACTCAGCATCTCCTATTTTAGGATCACATATTATATCACAGTTCAATATTTCTTCTCTGTTTAGAATATGGCATCCTTTATTTTCATATTCTTCATCTTCTATGCCTAATATTTTACCGTAGTTCTTTTCAAAAAACAAATAATTACAATTCTGTACATTTTTTAAATCATTAGGAAGAATTGCCCTTCTTTTTTCATTTTCTTTTAAACTTTTAATAAATCCTATTCTTTTCATTTTTTCCCCCCTTATATTATAATTTTATCATATCTCCTAACACCTTTTGTGCATCACCAATATACTTATTGTCCACACACCCTGCTGGCGTAAAAGTTAATTCTCCAAAATATATTTTACCGTCAACATTATAAAGATCAACTCTTACAAAAGGAAAAGTCTTGCTTAGTTTTTCCGCATAATTAAACATTTCTTGAATATTAGCTGGTTTTTCTATATTTAGGTTCTCAGGTGCATTTAATCCGTAAGCATTTATCTTCATTATCTTCCAATCTTTATCCATAAAATAATATTGTGTCTTTTCAGATGTATTTCTACCTATACAAATCATAACAAATTGTGCCTTTCCATTAAAGCAGTAAAATTTATAATCTTCTAAATCTGTTTTGCTTTTATTTTCCAAATATTTCTCACATATTATTTTTTTATGTATATTTTTATAATTTACTTCTGCATATTGTTTCCAATAATCATCTTTCAGCCACTTTTTTAATTGTTTTTTTGTTTCTAATACATCTAATTCTTTTTTATTTTTGCAAATAATATTATAACCAGCTGCATGATTACATTTTAGTACAAATTCATTAGGTAATTCTTCAAAGTTAATATCATCAACATTATCATATACTCTTATTATTTCATTTAGGATTTCTTCACAACCGCAACTTTTTATATAATTTCTTACCATATATTTGTCTGCACATTCTGTAACCAATTCATTATTATTATATTTTTTTAATTTTAACCACATTAATTTCTCATTAAAGAGCTGGGGATTTTCTAAATTTAATTTTTTTCCTTGAGTCTTTTTATAAATCCATTTTGAACACAACGTTGGAGATATAGAAGACAATATCTTCTGGCCACTTAATACAATCTTTCTTTTTACATTACTCATCTTATTATTTTACTCCTTTTAAAAATATTGCATCTAGCATATGCCTTACTGATGCTTTGGTATCTTTATAAAAAGCTGGTGCTAACATTGCTACAATAATTTGTGCTATTAATGTTGCTATTGCTGCTCCACATATCCCTATGGTTGGTATTAATATAGCATTTAATATTAAATTAACTATAGCACCCCAAAATACATATCTTTTTGTATACTTATTTTTATTCTCACAGACTACCCACACACCTCTTGCAGTACCCAAATATGCAAATATTGTACTCCAAGATAAGATTATTAATGGGATTGTTGCTCCTAGATACTCTTGACCATATAAAATTTCTACTATAAGCTTTGAAAAAATGGTTATACCTAATGCAAAAAATGCACCACACCAAAATACTATTGCATATAATTGTTTTAATCTTCTTAAATATAACTCTTCATTTTTTTCTTTTGCATCATATATAGTAGGTCTCATCGAATTTATAATAGCATTAGGTATAAATCCCCACATACTTGAAATAGCTGTTGCCGCTGAATATAAGCCAACCTGTGTTTGATCTATATAATGTCCTATCATAATTTTGTCCATCTGCGTATAAATAGTAACTAGTAAACCAGAAATTATAAAATGATAGCTTTGTTTTAATAAATTAGCACCTAATTTAAGTGATACTTTAAGTTTCTGTCCTCCATTTTTATAGTACATTATTGATAAAATTATTAATATTACAATGTATTCTAATGAGGTAGCAAACGCAAACCACTCTACTGATTTTCCTAAAACTAATAAAACTATT
Source organism: uncultured Clostridium sp. (assembly GCA_946578345.1). Taxonomy (GTDB): domain Bacteria; phylum Bacillota; class Clostridia; order TANB77; family CAG-508; genus CALXVA01. The sequence goes on along the minus strand of CAMOBD010000004.1, from coordinate 34,973 downwards.
TTATATACTGACATTACAATATATGCAATTGTTTTCGCTATAGCAACATACTTTGATTTTAGTTGAGATTGAAACCAAAAATCTATTAAATCAAACACTTCAAAAATCAAAATAAGTGACTGTAATAATGTAGTAATAAATATAACATGATCATTCGGATTAAAGATAGATATGTATATCATAATCGTTACAATTGATAATAATCCAGAGATCATTCTTAACAAAAGCGCTGATCCCATAATCAAGCCATTTTTATCTTTATTACTTATATATTCTTTTACAATAATACTTTCTAATCCTAGTTTTGCTATTGAACTAAATAAAGTAACTAATGCTAAACCATAATTTAATGTTCCATAGTTTTCTGGCCCCAAATATCTAGCTGATATTACACCTACAAAAAGAGAGATTATCATTTGTATGATTCTTTCTGAAATCATCCACATTGCATTTTTAGCTACATTTCTTTTTCTCAATGATTTTAGTTTAATTATTAAATCGTTCATTTTCTCTTCCTTTTTACTTTTTCTATAATTCTACTACAAATATCTTTTACCAATTCTTGTATTAATGTAATCACTTGCTTTCTACTCATCATATCTATTTTATATGAGTATTTTAACAAATTTGTTTTCTTGTCCTTATTGTTTTTACTTTTTATATTTAAATCATATAATTTTAAATCGTTTCCACTAATATTATTTATTACATTTAATTCATAAGGATACATTTCTAAGCTATAAGATTTCACTATCTTATAATCATAATCTCTAGTTGAAAGTAAATAGTTTTCTTTTTTTATTTTTTCTATATTTCTTTCTCCCCAAAAATCACATATAATATTTTTATCTAATTTCAAATAATCATTCATTTTTATATTTTCAAAAAAAGCATCATATATACTATTAGATTTACTTAGTTCATTAAATCTAAATTTAATAAAATCCATTGAATAATAACTTGTACATTGATATGCAAGACTTCTTTTATTACTATGAGTCCCTTTATCTGTAAAGTTTGAAGTTAATCCAAATTGTGGATATACAAAATATTTATTTGTTTCTATTACATACTTAATATAATATTTTAACCATGACTTGTTCCCCCAAGCTTTTACATTGCTCGGTATATTTATGTCTGAAAAGTCCTCATTGTTATCATTTTCATACCAATTGTAAAATTTATTCCACTGATTTTTTGTCCACATTTGTCCCCATGAACATGCATATTGCATGAAGTATACATCACTTCCATCATTCATTGGATAAAAAGGTAAATTATTTAGTGGATTCCTTTGAAAACTATATAGCCCAAAACCTGCTATTTTTTCCTCCTCTTTATAAAATTCTAATACTTGCTTTGCATATATATATATCAAAGGGGATACTATCAAATCGTCTTCTAACACAATCACATTCTCATATTCATTTGTAAGTTTGCCACATTGTAAAATATGTTTTTTTAATCCAAGGTTTTTTCTTTCTACATTTACTATCTTTTCTCCATATTTCCATTTGAAATCGTTTGCAACCTTTACAACTTTATTATGTTTTTCTATATTTTTTTCATCTTTGTCTATGCTTATATATAATCTTACCTTGTCATTCATAAAATTAACTTTATTAAGAGACTTCAATAGTCTATTTAGTGAGTCTGCTCTATTATAGGCTACTACAACAATACTTATTTCACTCATAATTAACTTCTCCCTATTTTTGTAAATCTTTCTATATCATCAAATTCTCTAATGTTTTGTTTTATCCATTCTTCTCCTTTATCCCACCATTTTACTTTATCTAAAAAATTTATTTGCTCTTCTGTAAATCTAGAATCTATCTTTTTTGCTGGAACTCCTACATTTATTGAATACGGTTCAATATCTTTTGTTACAATTGATCCTGCCCCAATTACAGCTCCATTTCCAATATGTACTCCTTCTAAAATCAAAACATTTTCACCTATCCAAACATCATTCCCTATTAAAACAGATATTTTCTTGTCTTTATCAATATATTTATGTTCTTCAAAAATATTTGTTTTAACATATGAAAATCCTGCTTGTCCTGCTGTAGAAAAAAACGCTGGATGCATAGATACTATTTTTTTTGTAGGATGTAATCCACTAACAGTTCTAACATTTGCTGCTATTGAACAATATTTTCCTATTTTAGCATTTACAATATATGAGTTTCCACCAATATATGTTCCAAAACCTATACTTGAGTTACTGACCGTAGAATTAGTACCTATTGCATTATTTCCTTCAAAAGTAGTACTAAAACTAATTTTAACTTTTTTTTGAAATTTCACATTTCTTTCTACTTGGTATTTTATCTTCTTTATTGACATTGCCATGTTCTTTAACAACTTCATTCTTATTTTTTCTTTCCTTCCATATATTATATAAATTAAGAACTATTAATAAAATTAGTACAAAAACTGATGAGCCACTTTGAAAGTTCCACCTTACTATTCCAAATATTAAATTCATTACACTATAATTTAATAATAACAATGCAGATACGTCTTTTCTTTTATTATAATTATTAAATACCCATACCATAAATACTGCATATAATATCGGAAATATAATTACACCTAAAATTCCAAAATCAGAATAGAAATTCATAACGCAAGTATAAAAAGCATTAAAGCTTAAATTATTTTCTCCTATGACAGTATATTCTTGAGAAATTCCAGATATCATATTATTATAAGAATCTATTTCTAATCCTATTCCTTTTAAAGGATACAATATGATTTCTTCAAAGCCAGCTAATGTAGCTCTACCAAATGTGAATCCATCAATACCTTCAAAAGCATTATATATATAGTTGTCTAACATCCTTAATCCACCTGTCACGTATGTGATAACTTGTCTTGCTTGAGAATTAAAGGTACTTATTATATTTTCTCCTACAGTCAGATTTTTATTGTATGTTCTTGCATATAGCATTGCTGTAAAGATTAAAATAAATAACATTATTAAAATTACTAGTTTTAGTATATTCTTTTTATTAAGTAATTCTTTTATATTATATTGAATTAGTAATGATATGATTATGTATATTGCAACATTTAAAAACATCATCCTACCATATCCAATTAATGAATACATAATAATTGTTGCTCCACATATCCAAAATAGTATGTTTTTCACTTTTTTATTAACTAACATTATAGCAAAAAATATTGCAGCAATCGATACTAGTCCTACAACTATATAATTAAAAAATAAATTTTCAAAAGCGCTACTAAATAAATCTTCAAATCTAGCCAATCTCACTTCGTATATTGGCAAACCTTTTATTATTATTTCATATTTAATTTTATAAAATATAACTACTATTAAATTAATAATAAATAGCCCGTTAATTAATTTAGAATGTGTATATCTATCAATATCTAAAATTTTTTTATCTTCATTTTCCTCTAATTCTTTTTTTCTTTTATTTATTAACAAAAAAGGTACCAAAAATGATATTACACAAATAATCCATAAAATATATGTATAATTCGAGACATCAAAAAGTCCGAAATGGATTAAAAGTTGAAATAAACAGAATTATTCCTACCTCAACGCTGTATAAAACTGCTATTTTCTTTTTGCTAACATCTGTTTTCACATTATATATTAACAATACTATTCCTGTAAAAATCAGCAGAATAATTAACTGCATAGTATACCCCCATTTTAAATTTTATCTTGTAAAAAGTCAAATATTTTTTTTACTTGTTTTTCAGCATTTTTATTTTTCAATATGAATTTTCTAGCTTGCAATCCAAACTCTTCTAATTCTGATTCATCTTTTTCTAAGATTTTTTTTATCTTTTCGGCTATTCTATTTGTTTCGTATGAATCTATACAATATAAATAATTATAATACTCACTTGGAATCCCCTCAAGTTTAGTAGTGAAAAATGGTGTCCCTGAAACCATGTATTCAAATGTTTTAGAAGGAAATGAATACTTCGTATATTTATCTTCGGGATTTCTCAAGTTTATAAGTAATTTTGCCTCTTTCAAATATTTAAAAACTTCACTTTTAGGAAGAAAACCTAAAAATTTTATTCTCTTATCTTTTTCTGCTGTCTTCTTTATTGTCTCTTCCATATCTCCTTTGCCTATAATCCATAGCTCAATACTTTCGTCTTTTAAGCTTTCAAAAACATCTAATATTTTTTGAATTCCTAGTTCTTTATTTAAAGTGCCAGCATATGCAATTGCATTATATTTTTTTTCTTTTTCAAGAATAATATTATTTTTATTATAAATTCCTTCCATAATTATATATGGTTTATTATTTTTATTTACAATTTCTTTCATTGGTTCAGAAAACAAAACATAAAAATCATAACTATGTTGCAGAAAATTTACAAGATTTAAATATGGCCTTATAACACATTTCTTGTAAACTGGCATTTTTTTTATTCTTTCTCTTGAGTATGTAAAAAGTGGTAAGTCAGTAAAAGTAATTATTTTTTTTAGTTTTAAAATTTTGCCCATAAGAACGATTCCTAAAGAAACTGGAGGATAATGTATATTAGCATAAATTATTCTCTCTTTCTCATTTCTATTTTTTATATTCCAAAATAATATAGCAAAGCATGTATATATAAAGAAGCAAATTTCTTTAAAAAACGGAATATTTATAAACGGAATATACTTTATTTTTGCATTTTGTATATTAGCTTTTTTCCTTCTAAAAAATATTTTTTCTTTAGGAAAATTTCGTATTTGATATATCGATAATATATCAATATTATTTTTTTTGCAAGCTTCTTCTATAAAACTTTGTTCATATGAAAGTTGTGCCACATCGTAAGGATTCTTTTTAGTTTTGTCATACAATTCAAAATCACACATTCTTCCGAAATATAATATATTCATTTGTATTCACATCTCCTATTTTGCTATTGAATAAAATATCTTCGGCGATATTTCCAAAATAATAATAGCAAGTGTTGTTTTTAAATCCTTTAAATAATATAATTTTTTAACTTTTTGTTTAGCATCTAATATTTTTAGTAATTCTTTATATTCTCTATAGTTCATTTTTTGAGCAGAAAATCTACAAGTTGCTAAAATCCATCTTGGTAGTGCAAATTTGTTATAGATTGTTGTTACTTCATTATTTTCTTTCTTATAAAATTCACTTGCTTTTACTATTTCATTATATCCGTTTATTATTGTATCTAAGTTAGCTCCTGTACTAACTGAATTTTTCCTAACACAATAATTATATAGTTTCTCTTTTACATGTATAATATTATCTGAATTATATAACAAATATGTTATAAAGATAAACTCTTCACTGTATCTAGAGTCTTCGTTAAAAAGTAAATTTATATCTAATAATTTTTTCTTTTTTATCATCATCGAAACAGGACCAATTGATATTTTATGCAATATAAAGTCCACAAAAAATTCTCTACCTTTTTTTAAGTCATATAAATTAGACCTTACGTTTTCTTCAGATATTGTATCATCTGTTACTGAATTCATATCGCACAATACTACATCTACATCTTTCATTCTTGTGCTATCAACCATAATTTTCAAATAATCTTTCTGTAAGTAATCATCTGCATCTGGAATAACAATCCATTTCCCTGATGAGGCTTTTATTCCTACGTTTCTCGCACTTGATTGTCCTTTATTTTCTTTATTTATTATAACATAATTAATATCAGTGTTCTTTAAAACTTCTTCAGCAACTTCTATTGAGTTATCTGTAGATCCATCATTAACTAGTATTAGTTCGAAATCTTTAAAAGTTTGATTTATAACTGAAATAATAAAATTTCGAATATATTTTTCTTTATTATATACTGGTACTATTATGCTTACTTCACTCATTTATTTTTCCCCCAAACAGTTCTATTTACTATATCTGTATAACTTTGTATTATTTTTATTACTTTTACAGACACATTTGTATCTGCATAATCTTCAGCCATAACAACTTCTTCTTTATTATCTCTCATTGAAACAGCTAACTCTAATGCTTGCTCAACTGTTTTATCTGTGATTCCACCAATTACTATTGTACCTTTATCTAATACTTCTGGTCTTTCTGTTGAAGTACGAATTAATACCCCTGCAAATCCAAGCATTGCACTTTCCTCTGAAAGCGTACCACTATCAGATAAAACACAATATGCATTTTTCTGTAATTTATTGTAGTCCATAAATCCAAAAGGTTTAAGATTTTGCACTAATGGATGAAATTTAAAATTTCTTTTCTCTATAAATTTTTGACTTCTTGGATGTGTTGAATATATTACAGGCATTTGATATTTTTCTGCAATATCATTAATTGCATTCATTAATGACATAAAATGCTCTTCATTATCTATATTTTCTTCTCTGTGTGAAGATAGAAGAATGTATTTATTTTTTTCTAGATTTAGCTTATTTAGTATATCACTTTTTTCTATTTTGTCCATATTGTCTCTTAGTACTTCTCTCATTGGTGAACCTGTAACAAATATTGTCTTTCCGTCAATTCCTTCTGATAATAAATATCTTCTAGAATGTTCTGTATATGGTAAATTTATGTCTGATATATGGTCAACTATTTTACGATTTATCATTTCAGACACATTCCAGTCCCAGCATCTATTTCCAGCTTCCATATGGAAAATTGGTATTTTTAATCTTTTTGCAGAAATTGCAGATAGAGCTGAATTTGTATCTCCTAATAAAAGTACTGCATCTGGGTTTTCTTTTTGCATTACCTCATAAGATTTTGCAATAATATTGCCCATTGTTTCTCCTAAATCTTTTCCTACACTTTCTAGATAATAGTCTGGTGCTCTTAATCCTAAATCTTCAAAAAATACTTGATTTAATGTATAATCATAATTTTGTCCTGTATGAACTAATACATGATTAAAATATTTATCAGCACATTTTATAACTGCTGAAAGCCTTATTATCTCTGGTCTTGTACCAATAATAGTCATTAATTTTAATTTTTCCATTTGAACCTCCTAATATACTTCTACTAATTTTAAATCATCTTCTGTCAATTCTACCTTATACATTGTTTCATTCTTAATATTTTCTTCACTTTTAAATAGTTCAGAATACATTTCTTTAAAAACACTGTCAGCTTCAAATATATACACATAAGTTATATTGCTATTAATAAAATTTGTTTTTAAGTCTTCTACTGAAATATTCTTTGTCCATATGTCGCCTTCATATCTTTGTGTTCCCAAACTCCAACCATCTGTTGCCACCAACTCATTAGGCACAAGCTCATATCTAGAAATGTGATAATCATATCCATTGCTTCCACAAGAAATATAATATACAATATCGTTTTCTTCTAATATGCTTTTATATTTCTGTATCTTGGAATATTCATTTCTTATAGTAATAGAGTTTTGTAATGAAGCCTTACTTCTTACCGATAAATCAATTATTGTATTTATTGGTAAGACTGAAAATAAAACCACAATTAATATTACAAAATTAGTTTTATCCTTTTTTATTCCTGAAAAGTTTTCAAGAATAATTAAAGTATTATATGCATACATTCCTACAAGGAATATATATGAATATCTACTATATGAAGCTAAATTAACTGCTTCATACTCTGAATAGGTAAACAAATACAATACTAACAATGAAATCATATATATAGCATAGCATATAATTAATATAATATTTGCTAACATATATCTTCTATATACTATATCTCCTTGTTTCTTACGTACTAGATAAGCAGTATATGCACTATATAAAATAAAAATTAATAATATTGTAAAATTAGTTAACTCTCCAATATTTATGCTAATTGGCTCTAAAAAAAATTGTTTTATAAAGTTCTTTATAACTGTATATTGATATTCAGCACCATTTCCAGTAACTAGAGAAACTATATTAGCAATTGATAAATTATCTGTATCCCAAGCTTCTGTTGTATTAGTAAACAGCAGATGTATATCCCAAGAATATTTTCCTATTACAAAGCATATAATATATATTACTAAAAATAATAGCTTCTTATGAAATATTTTCTTGTCATCTTTAAATTTTTTATATTGATATATTATATCTATCAATATAATAATTAAAACGAAAATAGCTAAACCAGCACCTGCAGCTTTGATTAATGGTAATGAAATTAAAGCTAGACATATACTTATATACTTCACCATTCCTTCTTCCATTGTAAAATATATATACAAGATGTATGCCATAAATATTCCTAGCATTGCATCAACATATATAGTAGTATAAAAACTACTATACATACATAATGGTAATATAAATATAATTGGTACATAAATTAATAGTTTACTTAAGTCTTTTTTCCATTCAATATTTCTAAATATTGGTAGCACCATTGAAATATATAGCAAGTTCATCGCTATAATAATTCTTCCTTCACTATATGAATTTACTATCTTTTGAGCAAAATATTCAAATATAGCAGTAAATGGTGGATATCCTCTAAAAGCCACAATAGTCTCTGGATTAGTTCCATAAGAATTAAAATAAAACATATTTTTAACTATTGTTCCCCAATGTGAAAACTCATCCCACCATGTAAATAATCTATCTTTGTTTATACAAATAAAATAAATATAAAATAGTATATATACTACAAGTCCAGGTGTAAAAAGAATTTTAAAAAAATCTAAAACATTCTTGTTTATTATACTTTTTATAAATCTATATATCAAATATATTAATGAAACAGTAGCGACAAATTCTACCACATATACTCCTATATCCAATCTATTAAAAAATCCAAAAGGATATATAATCAAAACAATAAGCATTACAGAAATAGGAATCGTTATATCTATTTTTTTGTTAAAGACTTTAGCTAAAAATGCTGCTATTGAAACAACTATTAAAAAAATAATAATATAGCTCACTCTTTTTTCTCCTTTCTAAATACCCATTCCTTTTGAACTTTAAAATTAATTAAGAATATTATGCTATCAACTATTAGTTTTATTAAAACTTCATATCTTTGATTAAGAAGATTATATATAACCGTAACCGATACTGCTGAAATTATCATTTGTATAAAACATAGTATGTAATACTTGATAATAGATTTGTTACCTGATGATTTAAATACTGTATTTTTATTAACACTATAATTAACCAATGAAGATATTATTCTAGCAACAACTGTTGAAATAATTATCGCGTAATCAGCTATATAATTTATTATACCATTAAAAATTATTTTATATATTACAATATCTACAATAAACGATATTATAGATGAGAAAATATATTTCAAAAAAATAACATATATTTTTAGAGAATCTTTTAAAGGGTTAAAATGTGAAGATTTGTTTTCTTGTATATATACCGTTTCAATCCTTTCTTCAGTAATATCAATATTATTTTCTTTTGCCTCCATTAGCATATTCATTTCGAATTCGAATCTTTCTCCAGGAATATTCATTAGTATTGATATGTATCTGGTTGGTATTCCTCTTAATCCAGTTTGTGTATCAGAAACATTTAATCCTGTTAAAAATTTAAATATACATCTAGTTATTTTGTTCCCATACTTACTTCTAAAAGGCACATTTTTTAAATTAAAATTTCTGGAGCCCAATATTAAGCTCTCTTTATTTTCCACTAATGCTTTAGCCACTTTTGTTATATCTTCAATTTTGTGTTGACCATCAGAATCAACAGTAATAATTCCACATTTTTCTTTAAATCTTCCTAAATATTCATTAAATCCAGTTTTTAATGCTCTTCCTTTACCTAAATTTACCATATGTCTTAATACAATCACATTTTGTTCAATAGTTTTAAAATATTTATTATATTCTTCTGATGAACCATCATTTACAACAATTATATCTTTAAATCCGTTAACTAATAAATCTTTAACTAATTTAGTTAACCTTTCATCTGGATTTAAAGATGGAATTAGGATAACTACTTCATCTTTATAATTCATTTATTACACCTCCAAATAATATGTATCTGGTTTATCTGGATTAAATAGTTCGTTTGCCCACATTATTGTTACCATATCAGTATCTCCTACATTTTCAATACTATGTGTATATCCAACTGGAATATCAACTACTTCTAATTTATCTCCACTTACATTATACTCTATTACTTCATCGCTTCCGACTTTTCTAAATTTTATTTTTCCTTTACCACTAACCACTATAAATTTTTCATTTTTTGTATTATGCCAATGGTTTCCTTTTATAATTCCTGGCTTAGAAATATTTACTGAAACTTGTCCCCTCTCTTCTGATTTAAACATTTCAGTAAATGAACCTCTATTATCTATATTCATTTTTAGAGGATAACTAAATTCTTTTTCTGGTAAATAGCTTAAATAGGTACTATATAGTTTTTTGGTAAATGCATCTTTCATATCTGGTATCATTAGATTCTTTCTGGATTCTTTAAATGAATATATTAAGTTTGCAATATTTCCAAGTTTTTGAGTATGCACTGTTGGCACATAGCAGAATTTGTCATTACTATGAGCTTTTCCTTCAAGTGCACCAATTAGTTCTTCTACTACATCATCAATATATACTAAATTTAATATAACTTCTGGATCGTTTACTTTAATTGGTAAGTCTCTTGCAATATTATAGCAAAATGTTGCAATAACACTATTATAATTTTGTCTACACCATTTGCCAAACACATTTGGTAATCTATATACCATAACTTTTGCTCCTGTTTCTTGCTCATAAGAGAACATTAAATCTTCTCCAGCTTTTTTCGATTTTCCATAAGGATTATCTAGTTCTGCTTGAATTGACGATGTTATTACAATAGGAGCTTTGTTATTATGTTTTTTTAGTAAGTCTAACATTTCTGAAGTAAAACCAAAATTTCCCTTCATAAATTCTTCTTCTTTTTCTGGCCTATTAACACCTGCTAAATGAAATATAAATTCACATTTTTCTATGTATTCCTCAAGTTCTTGTTCTGTTGTGTTTATATCACATTTGTATATTTCATTATATTCTTTATGTTGCAATTCTTCTATTAAGTTTTTACCAATAAACCCATTTGCTCCAGTAACTAATATTTTCAAGACTATTCCCCCTACTTTTCTATTGATTTTAATCTTATATTTATATTACATATTTAAGAAGTTATTTTTCTTAAATTAGATTTATTTTTTCCAGTTTGCCAATTCTTCTTTTATATAATCTAATTTTAATAACTTTTCTTTAACTTGTTCTACATTAAGTAACTCTGTATTATTCGAATTAAATTCAGATAATTTTGTTCTTTCTTCATTTCCATCTACAAAATATTTATCATAATTTAAGTCTCTTTTATCACAAGGTACTCTATAAAAATTTCCTAGGTCAATTGCGTGTACACATTCTTCGTTTGTAAGAAGTGTTTCATACATTTTTTCTCCGTGGCGTATGCCTATTATCTTTGTTTCTTCTTTCTCAGCTCCAAATAATTCTTTTACTGCCTGAGCTAATACCCCTATTGTACAAGCGGGCGCCTTTTGTACCATTATATCTCCTGCCTCTGCATTTTGGAAGGCAAAAACAACTAACTCAACTGCTTCTTCCAAACTCATAATAAATCTAGTCATTGTAGGGTCTGTAATTGTAAGTGGTTTCCCTGCTTTTATTTGTTCAATAAATAGTGGTATTACAGAGCCTCTTGAACACATAACATTTCCATATCTAGTTGCACAAATTGTTGTTTTCTTAGGATCTACTGTTCTTGATTTTGCTACTATTACTTTTTCCATCATTGCTTTTGAAGTTCCCATAGCATTTACTGGATAAGCAGCTTTATCTGTTGATAAGCATATTACCTTTTTTACTCCTTCGTCAATAGCTGCTTGAAGCACATTATCTGTTCCTAAAACATTTGTCTTAACAGCTTCTAATGGGAAGAATTCGCAGCTTGGCACTTGCTTTAATGCTGCTGCATGAAAAATATAATCCACTCCGTGTATTGTATTTTTTATACTCTGTAAATCTCTAACATCACCTATGTAAAATTTTATTTTATCATTATGATATTCTTTTCTCATATCATCCTGTTTTTTTTCGTCACGAGAAAATATTCTTATCTCTCCTATATCAGTATCTAAAAATCTATTAAGTACTGCATGTCCAAATGACCCTGTTCCTCCTGTAATCATTAAAGTTTTTCCTGTAAACATCTTATTATCTCCTTTCATTGTTCAAATGTTTTTCTAAAATTTTAACAGATTCGTCTGTAGTCAAATTTTTTTCCAGATATTTTCTTCCATTATTTCCCATCTTTTTCCTTAATTCACTATTTTTTAATAGTTTATCAAATTCTTTTTTAAATGCCTCTACATCATTAGATTCACACCATAATCCTGCTTCAGCATCTTTTAGTAATTCTTTGTAATCTGTATTTTTATCAGTAGCTGCCATTATAGGCAAGCTATATTCAAAATATGATAATGTCCTTGATGGTATATTAGGAATTGTAAATTTATAATCCAAAAACACCAAACCTATATCTGCATCACTTAAAATTTCTAAATATTCTTCTCTTGGTATAAAGTCTAAGGTTAAAGCATTTTTTATATTTTCTTGTTTAATGAATTTATATAATCTGTTTTTTTCAGTACCTTTTCCAATAAATAAGAAAGTTACTTTTTGACTATTCTTATATTCTTTTAATACTTTTTCTATAAAATCAATTCCTTGTGGCTTGCCAAAATTCCCTCCATATACTGCTAGAACTGTATCTCTAGAAATATTATATTTGCTTCTTATATTGTTGTTTATGTCTAAAATTTTCTTTCTACAAGTAATAGTATTAGGAAACAATTCTAATTTATCTTTATTTAAAAACTTATTATGTTGTAATAAATATTCTATATTCTTTTTTGACATACATCCTATAATTGTAGCTGTTTTATATACTTCTTTTTCTTTATGTCTAAAATACCAATAAACTGGACTTTTTTTAGTCATAATCTTTAAATCTATCGCATTTTGTGGAAATATATCTTTCTGCATCAAATATGACATAGCTTTATACTTTTTCATTGCATATTTAACAACATTTCCTAATGTTACTGGTGGTGCCATAAATAATATTATATCATAACTTTCATTATTTAAATATTGTCTTATAGCCCTTTTTATTTTATTTTGCATAGTAATAAAAGTTATTCCTTTTTCTAAAAAAGATACATTATATAAATTCCCCACCTTAACTCTTAGTACTGGCAACCCTCTTTCCATTAATAATGTAGTTTTATCTATTTTTTTCTTTTCTTCTGCGACTACTACAGTTATTTTATGTTTGCTTGCCAGTTTTTCTGCTATATCAGTATATATATTTTGTCCCATTTCTTCTTTTGGAAATGATGGAGTTATAAATAAAACATTCATTTTTCTACCTCTATTTCTTGATTATTTTAATTTCATTATACTTCATCATATAAATATCATCACTATATTTCCCTATTTCTGGTTTATTTTCTATTCCGTTTATATTATTTATAATCATTCTTGGTACATTAACTCCACATTCATATGCATGAGGATATCCTCCACCAAATCTAGGATTAACTTCTGATATAAAATATTCATTATTTGTCTCGAAAATATCAATGTCTATAATCCCTTTAAATCCAGCTTTTTTCACAAAAGTCTCAATTAATTTAAATAATTTAGCATTTTTTATCGATACAGATTTATCTGTTTCTCCAGCTCTCATTTTAATTTTCTTTTTTGTAAATATTGCAACCGGCTCACAAGATAACATATCAATATAAACATCTGCTCCATATTCTTGTCCAGTCATAAATTCTTGTATAATTAAATCTTTATTGTGTTTCCATATTACATCTAATTCATCCTTTGAATTTACTTTATTTATGTTTAAACTTGCACTTCCTTTGACCGGTTTTACAAAAATTGGGAAGTTAATTTTGCCATCATTTAAATCTTTGTAGAATTCATCTATATTGATATAACTTCTTATGGTTTTAAAGTTATTTTCAATTAAAAATTGGTACATTTTATATTTATCAAAGCACATTTCAACTTTGTCGAAATCAGATATTATTGGTTCCACTCCTATATTTTTAAACTTCTCAGCATTTTGCGCTATAAGACTTAGTTCAGGATCAATTAGTGAAATAAGAGCTTTGATTTTTTCTTTCTTACATATGTCCAATATTATATTTATATAATTAGGATCATCTATTCTTGGTACAGTGTAATATTTGTCTGCTTCATATATAGCTGGTGCTAAATCCGAACAATCAGTGGCTATTACTTTACCTTTTCCATTTAATTCTTTTTTAAAATATTGAACTATTTTATTTCTTGTACCAGCACTCAATATTAAAATATTCATTATTATTCCTCCTGCAAAAATTTGTCCATAATTAATAAATCTTCATATTTTCCATCTATATATCTTTCTTGTTCAAGGCTACCACATATCTTAAATCCTAATTTTTTATACAATTTCACAGCATTTTCATTACTTTCAACTACTTCTAAATGAATTTTTCTTATATTAAGATATTGCTTTGCATATTTTTCTAATGCTAAATATGCTTTTTTAGCTATTCCCTGTCCCCAATATTCTTTTTCTCCTATGTAAAGTCCTAAAGAACATGTTCTATGTACTAAAGAAATGTTATATAATCCAATAAATCCCACTTTTACGTTTTCGTTAACTTTAATAATATATCTTTGATTTTCGGATGTATTTTCTACTAATTTATCAATCCATTTTCTCTGTTGAGAAAGTGATATCGGCTTAAATCCTCCACCTAAATATTTATATATATTTTCGTCATTTTTCCATTTATTTAATAACTCTATATCTTCAATCTCTACTGGAATCAATGATATTCCCTCATATTCCATTTTTAACACCTCTATACTTTTTAATATACATTTTCTCTTTTTAATACTTGCATAATTGTTTTCAAAATAATTATTACATCCTGAGTGAAAGTTACTTTTTTTACATATTCAACATCAATTTCTATTCTTTCATCCCAGCTAGCAGAATTTCTTACTCTTATTTGAGCTAGTCCTGTGATTCCAGGTCTCACCTCAAATCTCTTTTTTTGCTTTTCTGAATATTTATCAAATTTGTGTGGATAATATGTTACTGGTGGTCTTGGTCCTACTATACTCATATCTCCTTTTATCACATTTATTAATTGAGGTAGCTCATCTAAGCTAGTCTTTCTTAAAATTTTCCCCACTTTAGTTATCCTATTATCATTTTCTGATTTAATTTTTAGCCCATCACCAATATGCTCAGCATTAACTATCATCGTCCTAAATTTTATTATTTTAAAAACTTTTCCGTTTTTTCCTAGTCTTTCCTGTAAGAAAAAGACTGGTCCTTTAGAATTTACTTTTATTGAAATTGAAATCACGAGAAACAAAGGACTTAAAACAATCAATGCTAACAAGCTTAATATAAAATCAAGTAATCTTTTTATAAATCTTTTATACATTATGTTCTCCTATACTTTAACATTAGTTTTTACATTTTTTATAACTATTTTTTAATAATAATTAAAATAATCTTTTTATTACATCTATAACAGCATTTTGTTCTTCTTCAGTCATTTTTGTATCACTTGGCAAACATATGCCATTTTCAAATAATCTTTGTCCGATAGACCTTTCCCCATCGCAAGCAGAAATAAAATCACATTTTGCAAATACAGGTTGCATATTCATTGGTTTCCATACTGGCCTTGACTCTATGTTTTCTGCGTCTAATGCGTCCATAATATCATTAGGTTTTACTTTTGAATTTTTATCTAAAACAAATGCAGATAACCAATGATTTGATCTTGTATTTTCTGGAACAGGTTGTATTTTTATTTCTGGTATATCTTTAAATGCCTCTTTATATCTCTTGTAGATTTCTGTTTTTTGTTTAATTCTTTCATCAAGAACTTTCAACTGTCCTCTTCCTATTCCAGCACATATATTGCTCATTCTATAATTATATCCTATTTCTTTATGCTCATAGTGACGTGCTTTCTCTCTTGCTTGAGTTGACCAGAAACGTACTTTTTGTATTCTCTCTTCATCATCTGAAACAAGCATTCCTCCACCACTTGTAGTGATTATTTTATTACCATTAAATGAAAAAATTCCATATTTTCCAAATGTTCCAGTTTGCTTTCCTTTATATGTAGCCCCTAAGCTCTCTGCAGCATCTTCTATTAACGTCACATTATGTTTTTTACATATTTCAACAATTTCATCCATTTTTGCTGGTGTGCCATATAAATGAGCTACAATAACGGCTTTTGGATTTGGATATTTTTCAAATGCTCTCTCTAATGCTTTTGGATCCATATTCCAAGTTTCTTCTTCACTATCTATAAATACTGGAGTAGCATTTTCATAAGTTACAGGGTTTACTGTTGCTGAAAAAGTCAGTGAAGAACAAAATACTATATCTCCTTCTTTAACACCTGTTGCTTTCAAAGCCATATGCATTGCAGATGTTCCAGCTGATAATGCTGCTGCATGTTTTGCTCCAACATATTCAGCTAATTCTTCTTCAAACTTGTTAACATTTTCTCCTAATGGAGCTATCCAGTTTGTATCAAATGCCTCCTTAACATATTTTTGTTCATATCCTTCTTTTGACATATGAGGTGATGCTAAAAAAATTCTTTTTTCCATTTTTCATTCCTTCTTTCTATAATTTATTTATTTTTTATCATTCTTCTTCTCTTTTTCTTTCCTTATACGTTGGTACAACTTTTTTCATATTTTCCTTTATTTCTTCTATTGATTTATCTTCATTCTTTACCAAGTCATCTAATACTTCCAATTTCTTTTCAATATCCTCCATAGTTATTTTTGAAGGTTTTGCAATAAAGATTTTACTATGTTCTGTACTCTTTAATCCTTCTTCAGACATCAAAATTTCTTCATATAGTTTTTCTCCTGGTCTTAGTCCAGTAATCTTTATTGGTATATCAACATCAGGCTGAAATCCTGATAACTTTATTAAACTTACTGCTAAGTCATATATTTTTACTGGTTCTCCCATATCAAGAACAAATATTTCTCCACCTTTTGCATAGGTAGTCGCTTGTAATACTAGTTGTACAGCTTCTGGTATTGTCATGAAGAATCTTGTTATATCTTTATGTGTTACTGTAACAGGTCCACCTTTAGCAATTTGTTTTTTAAATAGTGGGACTACTGAGCCATTACTTCCTAATACGTTTCCAAATCTCACAGCTACAAACTCAGTTTTGCTTACCTTATCTTTTGCTTGAACTATCATTTCGCACATTCTCTTTGTTGCTCCCATTATGTTAGTAGGATTAACAGCTTTATCTGTAGATATCAACACACATCTTTTTACATTATATTTATCACAGCAACTTACCACATTGTATGTACCAAATACATTATTTTTTATTGCTTCCAGAGGACTTTCTTCCATTAATGGTACATGTTTATGTGCAGCTGCGTGAAATACAACATATGGATTATATTTTTTAAATACATTGTCCATTTTATCTTTATCTCTAACACTTGCTATAATTGGTGTTATTTTTATATTTTTATAATTAGCTTTTAATTCTAATTCAATATCATATAAGTTATTTTCATATATGTCAAGTATTATCATCTCTTTTGGATTATACTTGGCGATTTGTCTGCAAAGTTCTGAACCTATCGAGCCTCCTGCTCCGGTTACTAAAATTGTTTTTTCTTTTATTAAAGCTTCAATATTGTTGTTATCTAAAACAATAGGGTCTCTTCCTAAAATATCTTCAATTTCTATGTCTCGTAAATTTTGCATTATATTTTTATCTGTCATAAAATCTTGTATTCCTGGAAGCAATCTAACTTTTATGCCGGTTTCCTGACATATTGATATAATGTCTTTTCTATCTTGATTAGATATATTTGATATCGCAAAAAAAATAATATCAATTTTTCTTTCTTTGCAAATTTTTATAATATCATTTCTATTTCCTAATATTTTCACACCATTAATTTTGCAACGTTTTTTTTGTGGATCATCATCTATAATTCCTATAATATCATAACTTGTAATTAAATTTGCTTTTATGTTTTTTGCAACTTCAGCGCCAGCTTCTCCTCCACCAATAATAAGCAATTTTTTTCTTTCTTGTTTCCCTTTAATTGTAACTTTGTTCGTTAATAAAAATCTTATTACAACTCTATAAAAAATCATCATAGTTGCAGCAAAGACTCCTGCTAGCAAATTTTCTTTTGGTGTTACAAAATCCAGATTAAATATTATTGTTAATAAAGACACTACATTGCACGAAACCATACAAACCAAGGCATAACTAAAATATTCTTTTGCACTTTCATAAATTGTAATATTTTTATATACTTCGAATAAATTCAAAAATATTTCATATATAATAATTGCAAATAATATTGAATTCACAAATCTAGTTGTTATTATTTGTACTGGTTCAAAACTGTCAAAAAGAAATATTCTTGAAACCAAATATGAAATTACTATAATAAATATATCTATAATAAATAAAATAATCTTTGTTAACTTTATTTTAGCTATAAAAGTTTTCATCTTAGACTCTTCCCATCTTTTATTTTTTCTTGTATAATTAAATTATATGGCTATTATATAACACATTATTACAAATTTCAACATTTTTCATATATTTCTATAAATTTCCATTTCAAACCAAGAAAACTCACATTTTCTTTGCTTTCTAAAATATAAAGTATTATAAATTTTTTATTTAGAATATAGTCTATTTTGTTTTTTTATGCTATACTTCTTTAGGAGGATGATATAATGGAAAAATTTAAAGAATCTTTTAATACAATAATTAACACTAAAACAGCTAAAGTTTTACTAAATATTTTCTTTGGTATAACTTTGTCAAATTTAACATTAATATTAATAGAAGATATATATTCTAATACTATATTGAAAATTGCACTAATTCTTCTTTCATTTATAATTTCACAAATATTATGTTTCAAATTTAATTTTTTGGTTAAAACGTTTCAAAATTTAAACAGAGTAATATTATTTTTAAGCATGATATTAGGTATTTTTACAGCTTTAAGCATATATGAAAATATGTTTAATTATGCGAATCTTCATCATCCAAAATTGTATACAATAGTAGCAATCCCTTCGATTGTTATTCTTTTATATTGGTTTTATAATAAAGTATCATATTATTTTAAAAAATATATTCACTCATTAGACAAAATAGAAAAATATTACTTAATAACATCTGTGATCTTACTAACTATATCCATTATTTTTCTTTATAATATTACTAGTGTGTTTCACTTCAACAAATTGAAACCAGAATATTATGATTATACTATTGAATATAACTCTGGCAAAGCTATAGAAGATATAGATAGATATTATTATATTGCTCAAACTCAATACAATACAAGAAATTATAATGTTCTATATTCATCAGATACACAATGGCTACTAAACACTGATGTGTTTAGTAGCATATCTGAAAAAGAAAATGATATAAGACAACCATTATTTGGTCTGTTTTCTATTCCATTTTCAATTATTCCCAAAGCCATAGCAACGTTATTTTCTAATAATGAGATATTGTATTCTATATTATTAGCTATTATTCAGGGTTCTTTAGCCTTAATCGGCTTTACACTTATTGGAAGATTAATGAAACTAGACGGTATTTCAAAGGTAATATTTCTAATATTTTTAACAATATCGTTTCCTACTTTGCTATTTTTACTAAACATCGAACAATACGTTTTTGCTGTATTTTATATGATTGTTTTTATCTATATGTGCATTAATAAAATGAAAGACAAAGACTTTGCATATATTATGGCAACTGGAAGTATGCTAACATCTGGCGTTATGTTTCCTTTGCTTTGTGAAAAAAATAATATTAAGAAAAGTATACAAAATATCTCTTTTACTTTCCTTAAATGCTTAGCTATTTTTATAGTATCTGCTAGGATCCTTTTAGTACTTCCTGAAGGTATTAATAGTCAGATTAATACAATATCTACTTTTTCTAAAAATGAAAATATTAATTTTCCTATTGCTAAATATACAATCTTTTTAGAAGAAACCATATTATTTTCAGATTTTAATATAATACATAGTAATCTTGAAACTAAAGTTTTTAAATTAGACGGTGAAATTGCTAAGTTAACAGCTACCAAACCCCAAATAATAGACTCTAACACAAATAATATAAGCATAATTGGTATTATTTTCTTCGCTATAGCTCTGTTAGGTTTTATATTAAATAGACACGACAAATATTCACAAATAAGCTTTATCTGGCTATTGTTTTCATTAATTTTATTTGTTGTACTTGGATGGGGTAAAACAGAAAATGACTTAGTATTATATATTTATTATTTTTCTTGGGCTATTATAAGCTTGATCTATAAATTTATTGATAAAATATTTAATAAGCATATAAAATTAAAAATTTTTACATGTAGCATTTTTCTCTTTCCTATGCTAATAATAAACTTAGATGGTATGATTAGAATAATTCAGTTTGGAATACAATATTATTCATGAGTACAAGAAAGCGGAATAAATTCCGCCCTTTAAGAGCCTGATTAAAGTTAGGCTCTTATATTTTAATTCGAGCAAAAATCTGGTATATTTATATTGGTGATAAGAAGAATGTCAAAATATACAATAAAACAGATATTTATTGATAACTGGGATAGATTTGTTTTAGAAAATCCTCATCTTAATATTAGATCTGTTGTATTTAAAGAAGTGGAGCGAATGATAAATTGTGGCAATCCAGATTTAGGATATGCCCTATATTATTGTGAGCATTGTGATAAGTTTATGCATGTGCCTTTTCGTTGCAAATCAAGGTTTTGTAATTCTTGTGGTGTAAAATATGCTAAAGATAGAGCTTTTAATATCTCTAAAAAGATTATTCGCTGTAAACACAGACATATTGTTTTTACCATTCCTGAACAACTTCGCATATATTTTTTAGAAGATAGAAATCTTTTAAACTTATTATTTGATGCTGCTTCTGAAACTGTTTTATCTTGGTTTTATGATTTGAATAAATCACAAAACTTCACTCCACGGCATAATGTGCACTTTACATACTTTTGGTAGAGATTTAAAGTGGAATCCTCATATCCATATGTTATGTTCTATCTTTGCTTTTATTCCAAAGCATAATACTCTACGAACAATACCTACAAAGTATTGCCTCTAATCCCACATTTATATCTATAAGTCCAACCTTATAATTCGCATCCAAGTTAATAAACTCTTCCAAAATATTTTCTATCTCTTCTTCAGAAAAATATCCTGCCTGCATTCTATATTTGTTAGTCAAAAACATTTGATTTGGCTTTAATTTCATAGCCCCAGCTAAATCTTTTCCAGTTTTGCTTGCTTCTTTTACTATATATAATTTTTTAAAATGATTATATAATGTTATTAGTATTTTTTGTATTGGCTCTTTTTCATATATAAGGTTGTTTAGAACTTCCATTGCCTTTCGTGTATCTCGCTTGCCAAGATTATCTGTCAAATCAAATATTACACTATCAATTTGTTTTATTGATAATAAATCAACTTCTTGTTTTGTGATGACTCCATTTGCCCCAACATACTCAATCAATTTTCTGATTTCATTTATCAAATCTTGCATATTAGTTCCACAAGATTCTATAAAATATTTAGCAGTGCTATTGTCAATTTTTACTTTATATGCAGCACATATTTTTTGCACATTTTCTATAAGGCCAGGGAGTTTCAAAAGAGGAAATTCTATCACTTCTCCATATTTTTCAATAGCTTTATATAGTTCATTTCTCTCCGCTTCCTCTTCCACAAAAATAAGTTCCACAGCTTCATTAATCAAACTATTATTCTCTTCAATATATTCTGCTATTTTTTTAGCAAGGTTTATCATTGCCAATTCCTGTCCTTTCGCAGTCTTCTTTGCTTTCTTAAAAAGTCCAGTATTTCTTGCCACAATCAACTTTCTCTCAAATCCAAAAGCAGGAGTTTCTATATCAGAAATCAATTCTGATACATTTGTCTCATCTATTTGAATATAGTTAATTCCTTTTACAAGTTCTCCAAAATCTTTTTTTAATCTTTTTAGTTTTGTTTCTAATAGATAAGTTTCCTCTCCATATAATAATTTAATTGACATTCGCCTTCCTTCTTCCTTATTAAAGTTTTACAGAAAATTTTGATGAATGAGCATGACATATTGCAGCCGCCATGCTATCTGTAGTATCATCCAATTTTGGAAGTTTGTCCACTCCCAAAATTGTTTTTACCATTTTTTGTACCTGTATTTTATCTGCTCTACCATATCCAACTACAGCTTGCTTTATCTGAAGTGGAGTATATTCATATGTTGGTATATTTTTCCTACATCCAACTACAAGTATAACCCCTCTTGCTTGAGCTACATTTATCGCTGTTTTTGCATTATTGTTGAAGAATAACTCTTCAACAGATATTGCATCAGGTTTGTATGTATCTATTATATTTTCTAAGTCATTATTTAATTTTAAAAGTCTCATAGGAAAAGATTCTCCAGCTTTTGTTAGCACTGCTCCTGAGTCTATTAGCTTAAATCTATTCCCTATATAATCAATTATACTGTATCCAGTTATTGCAAATCCTGGGTCTATTCCTAAAATCCTCATCTTCTTCTCCTGTTAAACTATTATTCTAAAAATCTCTCCCACGCTCCAAGCTTGGAACTTTGCTCCCTGTGGTCTATATTCTTTATTTTTTATATCATATAATTCGCAAATACTACCTACAGAGCCACCATTGTTCATTTCCTTTACAAATGTTTTCTTTACATTTGCTTTAAATCCTGCAAGTTTATTTTCTAGTTCTTTCTTTGTAGTTTTATTCTTTTCTGCTTTAATCATATTATTTAAAGTATCATAATATAGTCCTAAAAGCCAAGGCCATATAACTCCTTGATGATAATTCATATCTCTATTTTTCATATCGCCTTCATAAGTTTCGCAGTATTGTGGTTCTCCTTTTGCAAGAGTCCTTAGTCCATATGGTGTAAGTAGTTTCTTTTCTACTGTATTTAAAATTTCTTTTGCCTCTTCTGACCCTGGATCTACTACAGGATAAGAAAGCGATAATGCAAATAATTGATTTGGTCTTATTTTTGAATCTCCTAAAACATCATACAAACATTTTCTACGTTTATTATAAAATTTCTTGTTGAAACTTTCTTTGCACTTTTTAGCTAGGTCTGCATATCGTCTTGCCTCCTCTTTTCCCCTCATTAATGTTGTTAGCTCTTCCATTACTTTTAAAGCATTATACCACATGCTATTTACTTCTACTGCTTTTCCATTTCTTGGAGTAACTACATAATCTCCTATTTTTGCATCCATCCAAGTATTTTGTATTTTTTCTGTTCCTGATGAAATTAAATAATCTTCATCCATATATATATTGTTTCCATCTATATCTATCCTTGTTTGATATGCATTCATTATCTTTACTAATGAAGGATATATGTTTTCTCTTACCCATTCATATTCATTGGTATATTTCAAGAATTTCTTTACTTCTTCAAATAATAGAAGTGATGCATCAACACTATTATATAGTGGTCTTGAGTCATATCCAGAATATCCGGTTTGGTACTAAGCCAAATCTCAAATCTCTTATACATGTTAACAAAACTTCTTTTGCCTCTTTGTATCTTTTTGTTTTTAACAATATTCCCTCAAAAGCAATTAATGTATCTCTTCCCCAGTCTAGAAACCAATGGTATCCTGCAAGCAATGTATATAATGCAAATGATGGTCTATACGCAACAAAATTATCAGCTGATATAACAAAGTTTTTTATCATTTCAACATATTCTTTGTCTTTTGCTTCTTTATTTTTTTCATCCAAATAATATGTATTATATATTAATGAGCTTAATCTTATAATTTCTTTATTAATTAAATCCTTACCATTTAGCTCTTCAATGTTTTGCTCCAAAGAACATATAAAAGTGATATATTTTTCCTCATTTGCTTCTATATCAACTTCATATCTTCCTGGCACCACATGGTTTTCTTTTGCTCCTAATCCTCTTTTTTCTTCTTCTATATAATACATGTCTCTAAACATATCGTTTTCATGTTTTATATAATTTCCATCTGATAAATAAATATATACTGGATTTTGTGAATGATTATCTATAACTAATTTTACTTTGTTTTTGTCAACTTCTTGGTATAAATCAATCTTATTCTTTTCATTTGTCGTATGGAAACCTCTAAAATTCATTATTGGAGCCATAGTAAGTTTTGCTTTTTTATCTCCATTTTTTATATAATAAAATACTGCAACTGTATTTTTGCCATGTTCCATACACACAAATTTCTTGATCATCGTATCTTCGACTTGATATGTAAATATTGGTATATATTCTTTTTCAAAGCTTACTAAATTTTTATACCCATCTGAAATATAGTTTTCGCACATATTAGTATATAGATTGTGGCTTTTTCCGTCTATCTCAATATTTTCATCAATTTTAGATAAAATAACTTGTCTGTTTCCAGGAGGCATAAGTGGAGCTACTAAAAGCCCATGATATTTTCTTGTATTTGTTCCTAATATTGTGGAACTACTGTAACCACCTATTCCATTTGTTATTAGCCACTCTCTTTTTAAGCCTTCTTCTAATGATAGTTTTTCTTTTTCAAATTTCATTTGTTTACCTCTCATAATACTTTTCTTTGCATTATACCTTTCTCCATTAATTTTTTTGGTTTAATGGCACCATTGTTTATTATAATCTATTTTGTTATTATTTATGTTTTTAGTTAATCATATATTGTTTGCCTATTATAGCCTTAATTTATTTACTATTCTGACTCTTTTTAGCTTGTTTAGCCTTTTCCTTTTGCTTTATATCTGACTCTTGTATTGATTGCATTCTCTTTTCATATTTTTCAAAGAATTTGCTCTTTCCTCTTTTTCCTTTTTCTTTGTCTTTACCTTTTTTACTATCTTTCTTACTTGCTTTTTGTTGTTTCTTCAAAGATTTTTTGCTATCTTTAAGCTTTTTATTAAGCATCATGTATTGAGTATTATTTTCCATATTGTTAAATTTTAAATCATCACATATTAGCTGTATTATAGATGCTGCAATTGCATCAGGATTATGTCTTATAAAGCCATTCTCTATATGAGATAATTTTCTTTGTAACAAATATACTCCCTCAACTTTTACTTTTGAAGTATCTTGCTCAACTAGCTCTGAGCCTTCCATATTGTATTTTCTAATATATTCTGGAATTATTTCTCCTGTATCATAAATGCAATATTCAATAACTCCCTTTCCAACATGTTCATTTATTGCTTTAATATGTTCTGATAAAGAATAATTATCTGTCTGACCAGGCTCAGTCATCAAATTACTTACATATACTTTAAATGCTTTACTCTCTTTTATCGCTTTTGCAACACCTTTGACTAATAGATTTGGAATAACATTAGTATACAAACTTCCAGGTCCAATTATTATTGCATCAGCCTCTTGTATAGCTTCAAGTACTCCTGGTGCTGGTTTGCAATTTGATGGAGTAATATATATTCTACTAATATTAGAAGTTTTATCATTTATAACTTCTGGTATCTTGTCTTTGCTCTTTATAACTGTTCCATCTTCAAGCTCAGCACATATTTGTATCTCTTCTAGCGTAACTGGCAAAACCTTTCCAGTCATATTAAATATGTTTTGTGACTGTTTAACAGATTCAGTAAAATCTTTATATAAATCTTGCATTGCTAAAAAGTATATATCACTAAAAGATAAATCTTTAAGCCTTCCATATTTAAATTTAAAATTCATTAATTGCTCCATAGCATCTTCTTTTGAAGAAAGTGCTACAATACTTTCTTTTACATCATCCAAAGGTAATGTTTCTAATAACCTTCTGGATTCTGTTTTTTGCTCTCCATAATCTGAAACAGTGACAATTGCAGTAATATTATCTGTATAATTCTTTAACCCTCTTAGTACTGCATTAAGCCCTGTTCCGCCACCAATTGCTACAACCTTTGGTCCTTGATTATATACCCTTTTATTAAAAATTAATGATTTAACCTTTGCTTTTTTATCTGTTTGTCTGTTATCTGTATCTTCTACTAATATTTCCAATGTTCTTCTTTGTATTGCTATAATGCTGTATATTATAATGATAAAACCTACTACAAATATAGCAGCTATTTTAGCAACATCTATAAACTCCATTTGGTTACTAGTTAGCACTTCTGCCATTCCATAGCAGCAAAGCACAATTCCAACTATTATCAGAAATATCCATCTTTTTATCTTAGTGTTAGATTTAAACCATCTAAAAAATCCTTTCATTTCTCTATCCTTTCTGTTTTACTTGTTTCTTAGTTTTACAATACATTATGTTTGCAAAAGAATTATTGTTTTGCAAACTCACTCGCCTAAAACTTCAATCTCAAGATTAATCACTTTACCCTTTTTTTCGTATACTGTTTTTTTAACATATGATATTAAATCTAATATGTCTTGTGCTGTTGCATCTCCATTATTTATAATAAAGCCTGCATGTTTATCTGATACTTGTGCTCCTCCTATAGTATATCCTTTTAATCCACATTCATCTATTAGTTTGGCTGTAATATAATCTTCGCCTCTTTTAAAAGTACTTCCTGCACTTGGCATGTTTGGTTGTTTTTCTCTTCTTGAACTTAATAATTCATCCATTTTACTTTTTATTTCTTCTTTATTTCCATATTGCAATCTTAGTTTTGTTTCTAATATTACATATCTTTTATTTGAAAAAATACTATCCCTATAAACAAACTGCTGCTCTTCATTACTTAATTCAATAATATCAGGCTCATCTGCCTTTTCAATTACTTCTTCAATTTCAATATCATCAATATTGTTTTTCTCACCAATCATGTCATATCTCTTTAAATCAAGACATTTAGTAGAAATCACAATATCTTTCATTTCTGAGCCATATGCACCCGCATTCATTTTAACTGCTCCACCTATTGTTCCAGGTATTCCAGAAGCAAATTCAAAGCCTGTAATTCCTTTCTGCAAAAGCATTTGTGCGAGAACAGCAAGCTTTACTCCTGCTCCTACAGCTACAATTACATTATCATCACTTGTATTTTCATTTTCTATTTCTACATCTTCAAACTCTATTTTAGCAACAATTCCTCTTATTCCATTATCTTTAACTAAGATGTTGCTACCGTTACCAATAACTGTAATATGTACGTCATTTTTCTTGGCAACCTTTATAATATGTTTTAACTCATCTATGTTTTTTACTTTTACAAATATATCTGCATTTCCGCCAACTCTAAAAGTTGTATGCTTACTCATTGGCTCATTCATATATATTTGTTCTGAAGGTATCTCTTTGGTTAACTCTTGGCAAACTTGCATATTATTCAAATTAAAACCTCCTAACTTTAATGCATATAAATTTTATCATTTTTAGCAAAATATTACAATAGTTAGAATTATTTTTTATCAATAAAACTATATAAATTGTCGAATTTTGCAATTATAAATAGGTGTTGATTATTTCTATACTTAATTATATGATAACATATATCATATTTAATATTCTTTTATATAAAGAGGAGTTATAAATTTTCTTATAACTCCTTTTTTATTTGCTCTATTTCATTTTGCATTATATTTATAGTTTTTATTCCTCTTTAATTTATATTCTTTAAATACAATACTCTTATTTCATGCATTTTGTTTGCAACTTCTTTACCCTCAGTAATACCATATTGTCCCATTATTTTATCTCCATTGGTACAATTTATAACCTCATGACCCAATTCTGCAAATTGATTTTCATCACCGTTTCCTAGCATATTATCTGCATCTACAATAATTTGTAGACCATCTAATCCCAAAATAGTATTATTCACGCGCTCTATAAAACTAACTTTTTTTGAAAATGTCATTTTGTCAAAAATTCCACCTCTCATATGTTCTAAACAAGACGTCACACCACATTTAATCAATCTTGTAGGTAGTTTTAATCTTTTTCCCATATTTTTCACTAACTCTACTCCTCTTTCTTCATGTTTTATATGATGTGGATATTCTTCTTTTGGCGTTGCTCCTTTTCCTAAATCATGAACTAAAGCAGAAAATCGTAATTCTAATTTTCTCTCATCACCTAGAGATTTTGTTTTATCTGCCACTTTATCAAGTATAATCATAGTATGATTATAACTATCTCCCTCTGGATGGTACTTAGTCGGTTGCTCTGCTCCAATTAAATCATATATTTCTTTAAAATGAATATCCAAAACATTTGCATCTCTTAATACATTAAAAAATCTCGATGGCTTGTCTGTTAACAAAGCTTTGCTTAATTCATTATACACCCTCTCAACAGCTAAACTTGATAACTCATCTTTTAGCAATGTCATCATTTTCATAGTATTATCTTCTACGTTAAAATTAAATTGACTTGCAAATCTGGCAACTCGATATACTCTTAATGGATCTTCTGCAAAATGGCTGCTAACAGCTCTAATAATGTTATTCTTTAAATCTTCTCTTCCACCAAATGGATCAATAATTTTATCAGTTAATACTTCTTTTGCAATAGCATTTATCGTAATATCTCTACGTTCTAGGTCTTCTTCTATTGTTATTTTTTTATCAGTTTCCACATCAAAACTATTATGCCCAATCCCTATTTTTCTTTCTTTTCTTGCAATAGCAAATTCTTTATTACCAATAGAAAAAACAGGGAAATCTTTTCCTCTAACATAAGCCTCTGGAAATAGTTCTCTAAATTCATCAAAAGATATTCCAGTCACACAATAATCTTCATCGTTACTTGCAACACCTAATAATTTATCTCTGATTGCGCCTCCGACCAAATATACATTTCCACCATTTGACTTTATTTTATTTGCTATTTCAATTATATTATCCACAAATTAACAATCTCCTTTATTTTCAATCATCTGTATTAATATATGTTGTGCTGTTAGTATCATTTTTTAAACTATTCTATATTTCTCAATCCAAACTCTTTTATTAGTTTCTTTACAGCAATATCTCTATGATTATGAGTAGCTTCATAAGTTTTTTTATCCAAATCGCTTAATGGTTTATCAAAGCCTTCTGGTATAAATATTGGTATATATGTAAGACCTCCCAGCTTCCCTAAAGTTTTTGCCACCGTTCCTTTACATTCTCCTCTGGCTACAATTTTCTCTCCATTTGGAAGAATTGCTGTTAATACACATACAAATACACATGTTCTATCTTCTTGTTTTTCATATTTCTTCATCTTATCTAATAACTTCTCAAGTTTCTGAACTTGTGTTGCATTTTCTCCAGCGTACCTTGCTGAATACACTCCTGGCTCTCCATTTAATTTATCAACGCATAATCCTGCATCATCTGTTATAATAATTTTGTCTTTAATGTTATTTTCATCACAGAATTTTTTTATAGCAGTTGCTTTTATTGCTGAATTTTCTTCGAATGTTTTGCCATCTTCTACTATTTCTTGATTAAATCCTATGTCTGCTAACATATATAATTTAGCATCCACATTATTTTCTTTTAATATTTTAGTCATTGAAATAACCTTATTTTTATTACTTGTGCCATATATAATTTCCATGATATGCCTCCTATTCTTTAACTTGTGACTTTACAATCTTATAATATTATTATGTCAAAGATAGCATAATACTTGATTTTGAACTTAATGCGTTCAAAATGTTTGAATTGTCGACGCATTGCGTCGATATTTCCATATCCTTTTCTTTCATATTCACTTCCAATATTAGTTATTATACAATATATAACTTCAAATTACTAGCGAACAATAAAAAAAGTTACAGATAATTTCTTATCTGTAACTTTTTTTATTGTTGTATTTCTTTATCATATTTACTATTTGCTATATAGTCTTTATTTATTCCTCGGGCTACAGTAAAATTTCCTATATATAATAAATCTAATATTGCTCTTATATGATTTGCAACATTATATTTTTTATTATGTTAAAGTAACACATTAGATTTTGCATTCGCTGAATGCAAAATGTTTGGAAAAAAATAGCAAAGGATGCCATTTCTGGCATCCTCTTAGTCAAGAAAGTTTAGGTAGGGTGACCTTCCTACATCTCCTAACAATGGGTGACGGCTGCCTGTTCCGTCCTCAGAAACTTTCTTGACTAATATACATTATATCACGTTTATATTTACATTTCAATAAAAAACGGCTCGAAATTGACGCTTTTAAATCAATTCTAAGCCGTTTTTATTTATTAGACATAAAACTGTTATTATTGCTTGTTATGCCATATCTTGAAAGATTCAACCATGTCTGTTGTTAATAAAAACTGTATTAAATTTTAAGAGCTAGACTAACTAGCTCTTACTTCTTTTTATGATATTATTTTCCTTTTCCGCAACTAAGAACGCCTTATTTTAGTGTAGTTTTTTAACTTTTATATCAACTATCTTTAACTTTGCTCTCAACAATCCTTAATTATCTTTCTAAATTCCTTATTCAATAACTCCCAACTTTTTCTATCCTCTTTAGGTAACGCATCAATATTGTTTTTCACTTCTATGAATATTCCCTTAATATATTTATCTAATTTTTCATTCTTTTGAATCACTTGCATTTCTTCACTGTTTTTCTTTATTTCCATCATTCTATCAATTATTTTATTAATATTTCCAGGTACTAATATTTTTCTTAACTTATCGAATTCTATAGGTGGCACATTTTTATTATCTAATACATATTTAGCTGAAAGGATTGCTCTTAACAGATAAAAATATTTCTTTACATTCACTTCTTGTTTATTTTTTATATAATTATTGTATTGATTTTCAGCCATATGATAATAGTGTCTACTTATTTTATTTACTGAAAAATATTCTTCAAATAACTCCCTAAGCTCTCTTACAATATTATCTGCTTTATAAACAATGGGCGACTGAAACCATTCGTATAAACTTGGATTTGAACTATGTGCTAACTTTAAAGTTTTTGATATGTCCCATCCACTAATATCTAATAAATCATTTATTGGATATTCTAATACATCTCTCGTATCTTCTAATTTTAAATAAAAATCTTCAGTTCTGACATAAATAAATCTTACATCATAATCCGAATCAGTTCCAGCAAATCCCCAGGCTCTAGAACCTGATTCTACTGCATATATAATTTTTACATTTTCTATTTTTTCAATTTTATTTAGTTCTTCAATTATTATTTCTTTCATTGTCATAGCTACATCACTCCAATTAGTATTGCATTTAAGATTTTAAAAACTTTTTAATCTCTCCATTTCTCACCATTAATATATTTTGTTAGCGCCATTATAAATGCCTCTTCTGTCAAATCTATTCTCGAAACTTTATCATGCGTTAGTAATTGAATCCCTCCACCATGATTATGTCTTTCTTTGTCTTCTTCAAAAATCATATCCATTACCTCGCTTAAATTGGTGTCTATAACCTTTTGTACTATACTATATGGAACTGGAAAAGATGCACTTGTTCCATAACTTTCAAAATCTCCATTATCTTCAATCACTGCAATATTAGTAATCATCCATCTGCCTAATAAATCGTTTATTCCACTTTCTATTCCTAAAAATAAATCTGCTGAAATATTATTTTCTTTGGCATACTTTTTTAGATTTCTTACTCTATTTTTTGCGCCATCATAAATCTCTTTGTTTACAGGTTGGTCTGGTACATTAGATCCTACTGGTATTCCTTTTATTTCAATATCTTTGAAATAATGTTCTAATGCTCTTTTTGCTCCTTCTATTTTTCCTTGATTTTTTGTAGCTATTAATACTTTCATCATTTTCTCCTCTTCAAAATTTATTAAATATTCTTATATCCAATCTTACTATGTATCTCCTTATGGCAATTAGAACATACTAAAATACACTTTAATGCTTCTTGCTTATATTCTTTCCATGACATAGTGTTGCCAGATCCTAGCTTAAATTCCTTGATTTCAGGATTTTCATGATGAAACTCTAATGCATCTACACATCTATCATATCCACATATAGAACATTTTCCTCCTAGTAATTTTATTGCTTGTAATTTCATACTTCTTCTCAATACTGTTTTTTGATGCTTTCTTGTAGTATAATTATTTCTTGTAGATTCACCACTACATTCATAGCAATATATCCTTGTAGGAGATTTAGTTTCAAATTTGTTATTACAAATCTCACATATTTTAACCATTTAAATTCACTTCCAATATTAGTTATTATACAATATATAACTTCAAATTTCTAGCGAACAGGCAAAAAATAACAGATAATTTCTTATCTGTTACTCTTTATGGCTCGTTTGACACTTCCGTTCGCGAAGAATACGAGCTTGTATTTATAATTATATTTCATAGTTTGATTCTATGTTTATAATTTAACATAGTATAAATATTTTTTCAAGAGATTTTAGCTAATTTTATATTTTTCTTCCAAATCTTTAAATAAGTTATCAATTTCATTTTTTAAAATTGGCTTGTCCTCTTTGAAATTATTAAGTTTATTATATAAATTTTCATAAACGATTTTTTCTGCCTCATTTACAATTTTTTCTTTATCATATTCTTCTAATTCAACATCTTCATTTTCATATATATATTCTAGTGATTTTAATATATCTTCTTTTGATATTTCTAATAATTTTTTATATTTTCCATCAACATATAAATAACTTGTATTATTTTCATACTTTAAGAGCTTCATAAATTTTTCTCCTTTCTTCGTATGTTTCCACTCCAGCTTCCATGCAACTTACTATTGCGTCATAAGTTGGAATCTTTTTTCCATCCTTATTTACTAACATTGTATCTGTAAAATTTCCAACATATACTTCATATTTTTGTTCTTTATCATTATACATCGTATATATAACTTTATCAGCTTTATTTGAAATTCCTAATGTGTTATTATGAGTAACCACGAATACTGTTGTTTTATTCGATATATCCTTTATTAGAGTATTTATATTTTCTTTTATATATGGATTATCAAAAGAAGATTCAGGTTCATCTAATAATAAAATATCATAATTTTTAGCATCATCTAATTCTTTTAATAAATTAAATTCTGCTTTTTCTCCCCCTGATATTTCAGTTCCATTTTGATTGATAACTGCATATTTTACTTCAACTAATGTTTTGGCCAACTTATCTAATGATACTCCATCTTCTTTTAGTTGCTTAATATATTTAAAAGAATCTTTTTTATAATATTTATCAAAAGTATCTTTAAAAGACCCTGTCGTAATGTTAGCACCATCTTTCATTTCAGTAACATTTTTATATGGAGCTTTTGTAGCAATTATTTTAAATCTTTGATAATCCCCTTTAAAAATCTCACTTTTTTCTTTTATTTTCTTAAAATCTTCATTAAATCGCTTTACAATTAAACGATTTTTCATGATTCCAAATAAATCTATTTGTGGAATTGTATCTACAGAGGATTTTAATTCTAATTTTTTCTGTATACTTTTTACCAATTTATCTACTTCTTTTTTCATTTTTATATCAAGTTGTTCTTTTCTATATAGACTTAACAACTTAACAAGTAGCATTTGTAATGCTTTCCTATCTAAACTAGCATCTATAATTGCTCTATATGTTTCATTATCAAGTAAAATCTTAATTGCATTTATTAAATCTTCTAGTTCCTTATTAGTTTTTACATCAAATGTAATTTCATTAAACAATAATGTTTTAGAAAAAATATCATTTCTTTCACAGCTTATAGCTCTACTTATTAAAGCTGAATGATAATTTTCTAATTCTAAATCATCTGCATTTAAATCAATTTCTAAAATAGTAGGTATTATATCATTTATTGGATTTATATACTCATTTGTTATTTTCTCATATCCTTTTTTAGTAATTTCCTCAAATTTTTCACTTCCACTTTTTTCAGTAATTTCAAATTGTTTAATATATTTAATCTCGGAATTATCAAAAGTTTTCTTTATATCTTCTAGCGTATGTGTTTTTCCTGATGACCTTTTTCCTATAATAACATTTAATTTAGTAGAAGCAACTAATCCATCTTGTGTAAATATGAATTCATTATCATTTTTACTTTCTGTTATATAAACTCTAGTTTTATCCATTAAACCATATTTAATTGATTTCAATGTTGTATCATCTATATCCAAAAAAGTATGCCTTGTAGGAAATATATCTAAATCCTTTTTTATTCTTACATCAGATGATAAAATAGGAACTAAATCGTCTTCTTGTTTTTTTAATGTACAAAATTTCTTTACACT
This sequence comes from uncultured Clostridium sp., assembly GCA_946578345.1. Taxonomy (GTDB): domain Bacteria; phylum Bacillota; class Clostridia; order TANB77; family CAG-508; genus CALXVA01. Next base: position 616 of record CAMOBD010000004.1, on the reverse strand, counting down.
ATCAACTTCTCCGCAAGTAATATTTTTACCAAACTTCTTAATAATTTGTTGTTGCAATGCTGGTTTTTTCTTATAATGTGGAATTAATAAATATTGTTCATAATTACTAAAGATAGTAATAAATTCATCATAAGATATAAACTTTCTACCGTCCTCCATCTTTTCTTTTAATTGATTGCATTGTTCACAAAAATTATCCAAATCACTTCCATCAGTTATTACTATCATGTGTGCATTTTCTAGATCAACTTCAACTCCTGGAAATATACTTATATTTAGTTTTTCTTTTATACTATTAAATTGCTCTTTATCAAACATATTATGATTAGTAATTGCTATAGCATCCAGTTTTGATATTTGTACATATAATTGCATTTTATCTATATCAAACACAAAATCAGAATCTTTTGATGTTGCTATAGTATGTATATGTAAATCAACTTTTTTCAATTTCTTTCCTTCTTTCCATATTAAATTCTAATAATTTGTTATTAATACTTCTTTGGTAACTTGATTTTTATTTTTCAAATGGTAATTTGAATTTCTATAATTATAATTTAGATTATGTATATTATATTGATTTTCTATCGCCCAATTTATTAACATTTCGTTTTTA
>CAMOBD010000003.1 GCA_946578345.1 uncultured Clostridium sp. | reverse complement strand
AGACGGAAAAACAACAGTAGAAGAAACTGGACACACATTTGAGGATGACCCAGAGGCAGTAGTAAAGGTAGAATTAGGAAACCACAAAATACAAACATCAGTAATCAAGTTCACGTATAGAATAAGAATAACAAACGAAGGAAATAAGGCAGGATATGCATATGAAGTAAAAGATTATATACCAGAAGGACTAGAATTTAAAGCAGAAGACAATAATGAACATTGGACATTATCAGAAGATGAAAAAACAGTAACAACAGATGAGTTAGCAGATACCTTATTACAGCCAGGAGAAAGTGCAGAAGTAGAAATAACATTAAGATGGATAAATGGACAAAACAACCTAGGTGTAAAAACCAACTGGGCAGAAATTTCAGAAGACAGCGATGATGATATAGACTCAACACCAGATAACTATGTACCAGGAGAGGATGACATAGATGATGCATCAGTAGTATTATCAATAGTAACAGGCGTAGGAGAACATTATATAGGAGTAATAACAGCAGTACTAGTATTACTAGCAGGTGGAGTTATATTAATCAAGAAATTTGTATTATAATAAATAAAAGAGGAATTTGAAATTATTTTCAAGTTCCTTTTTATTGTATTGCAAATTTTTTCCACATAAATGTTTACATTAAAATCCCCGTGTGATATAATTTCAAATATAATGGAGGAAAACTAATGAATCAAATTTTAATGGTTGAGAATAATAAAAGTAAGAAAAATAAAAAGGAAAAAAAGAAAAAAACTAAGATGCCAAGAGGGACAAACACTGGACCTATTGAAATAAAAAATATACTAAGATTTTTTGCTGTAGTTATTATTTTATTTTCATTATGTATAATTGGACATAGTTCATATGCTATGTATGTTGATGCAAAAGGTAATAATACAGATGATTTGCCTAAAGTAACTATAACAAGAAAGAATGACACTTTGATAGTAAATGTAGAGAGCGTATATGTTATAGATGAATTTAATTATTTTTGGCAGAATTCTGAGATGACAACATATCCTGAGAATTCAACTAGTGTGCAAAGAGAAATAGTTTTGCCAAGTGAGAACAATATGCTTACAATTGTTTTAGAAGATGAAACAGGAAGAGCTGTAACATATACAAAAGAAATAATATTAGATGGAATAGATATAACAAAACCTTCAATAGATATAGCAAAACAAGAAACTAGTGTTAGAATCACAGCAAATGATGAAACTGGAATAGAATACATGATGTACAGAATTGATGATGGTCAAGATATAAGAATTGATAAAAATGCAGAAGGAGATACAAGCATCGAGTATGCTCTTACAGAGCAAGAAATTGGTAGAGGAGAGCACACAGTATATGTTACAGCAGTTGATACATCAGGCAATACAGAAGAAGCGGAATCAACAATTATAATATCGGCAGAAAGACCAACAATCAGAAGTATAGATATAGAGAGTGTTCCAGGTAAAATAATTATAGATGCAGCAGATGCAGATGGAATTCAATCAATAGAAGTAAATTTAAATGGACAAGTGTATTTAATGAATGATGTAAATAGAACTGAAGCAAGATTTTCATTAGATTTAGTCCAAGGTACAAATACTATAAGTATAAAACTTACAAATGTTAATGGACTTTCAGCAGAGGGTTCAACGGAGTTTAATTATGCAGGATAAATTAATATTTTATTTTATAATATATTCGTTTTTAGGGTGGTGTTTAGAATCAATCTATAAAACTATTTGCCTAAGAAAGCCAGTTAATAGTGGCTTTCTGTATGGACCATTTTGCCCAATGTATGGGATAGGAGCAGTACTTATGACATCAATAGGAGAGATTTCTAACAACATAATAGTAATCTTTCTAATATCTTTTCTAGTATTTTCAATTTGGGAATATATTGTTGCAGTGATACTAGAAAAATTATTCAAAACTAAGTATTGGGACTATTCAGATTTGAAATTTAACATACAAGGAAGAGTTTGCTTAAAGAATTCTATATATTGGGGTATATTAGGGGTTTTTCTAATATTTATTATTCACCCAATAATAGAAAATTTGACAAATTTAATTCCAAGCGATATATTAAGATATACAAATATTATTTTGTGTATTGCAATAATAGTAGATACATCAATAACAATTTATAGAATAATGTTTATTGACAAGAAAATAAGACAAGTATTTGAAATAGGAGATACTCTAAAAGAGAAAATCAAAGAATTCAAAGAGACAGAATATAAAGAAAAGCTATCTAAAGAAAATGCACAACAATTTATAAATGAATTAAAAGAAAAGCAAGCTATATTAAAATTTAAATTATACAAAAGGATCGTAAGACTCAAAAATGCTTTCCCTGAGATGAATTCAGAGAATATATCTAAATTTATGAAGCAAAAAATAGAACTAAGTGAGTTAAAGGAAAAGATTAAAGAGTTAAAAGATAAAAAGTTCGAAAAGTAATGTGACTATGAATTAAAAAGCAAAAAAATAGCTTTATGAGTAGAATATATGAGTTTAGACTTGTTAAACAGATATAATATTTTTATTTTCTAAAAATACAATTGCATGAAAGGATGAAAAAAATGGCACAGGAACTATATATAATTGATAATAGTAACAGTTTAAAAAGCACCATTTCTGAGCTATTTAGCAAAGAAAAAGATTTTAAATTAAAGAAAGTTAACACAGAAAAAATTGATGAAGCACTTAAAAATATACCATCACTTATCATAATAAATGAAGATGAAATTGATGAAAATATTATAGAAGTGTGCAAAAGAATAAGAATGAATGAAGATAATAGTATTACACCAATTATAGTAGTATCATCAAATAAGGAAAAAGAGCATAGAGTAGAAGTTTTGAAAGAATGTGTTGAGCATTATATAAAAGCTCCAGTAGACAAAGAATATTTGTATTATACAATAAAGAATGTAATTAGACTACTAGACACAAATAGGAGAGTAAGTCCTCTTACAGGACTTCCAGGAAATGTTCAAATACAAGCAGAGATGAAAAAAAGACTGCTAAATAAAGAAGATTTTGTAATGCTTTACTTAGACTTAGACAACTTCAAAGCATACAATGATGTATATGGATTTCTAAATGGTGATGAAATAATAAAATTTACTGCAAGAACAATAGTAGATAACATAGATAAGTTATCAGTAAGTGGAAATACATTTGTAGGTCATATTGGAGGAGACGACTTCGTAGCAATAGTATCATGTGAAGACGATTTTGAAGCAATATGTCAAAACATTATAGCAGAATTTGATAAAGGAGTAGTTAAATATTTCAACGACGACGATGTTGAGAGAGGATATCTAGAAGTACCAAATAGAAAATGCATATTAGAACAATTTCCTTTAACATCAATTTCAATAGGAGTTGTAGTAGCACATAAAGGCAGATTCCATAATGTCCTAGAAATAGGAGAAGTTGGAGCACAAGTAAAACATTTAGCAAAAACTACAATGGGAAGTGCATATTCAATAGATAGGAGAAATGAAAATACAGCTTGTGCAATTGGGGACAGACCCTAATTGCACAAATAGCTTGATTTTATGCATTGCATATATAGGTAAAAATATAAATGAATTCATATACTCTATTTACTAAATCAAAAAGCAGGTATTACAAATTATTGCAAACCTGCTTTATTATTATTTAGAGTGCGCTTCCATAGTTCTTTCTTGTAAAATACTTTTAATTAATTCTACTGCTTCATCAGGTGTATTTCCAGGCAATTGGATATAATCTCCTGCACGTGTAATTGTTAAATTTCCCCTTACTCCTGGAACACCAAATAACCATTTAGATAAATTATTTACAGCAATTTTCTTTCCTTCTTTGCTTTCTCCTGTCATATCAGTTTTTAATCTTGTAGAGAAACACCTTCCATCTGCTTGAATTTTACTTTTTATTGTATTTCTATTTTCTCCTCTATTTACTCTAATTCTTCTTAAATTTTTATCAGCTAACCAGAAATATTTAGGGTTAGGATAGATATTAGCACTATTAATTCTTTCTTCAAAGCTTTTTCTTTCCTCTTCTGGCATATATTGTTGCAATGCACTAAGAGCTTCCTCTTTTGAAACACCATTATTTAAGCACTTCATATAAATATTCGTCATATCTTCTTCTGAAATTTCAAATGATTGAGTCATAACTTTCATAACTTTTGAAAATCCACTAGAATATCCAATAGGATTTTTTTGTAATGTTTCAATCACATCTAAATTTTCTATCATTAATTTTTTTGTTAAATTTTTGACCTCTGGTGCTAATTTTGAAAATAATTCAGTAGCATTTGAATAATCACACATTAATTCAAAAATTTCTTCATATCTCTTAGCATCTTTACCATTCTTTTTACCTTTTTTCTCTGATAATTCATTCAATAAACTATTGTATTCTCTAGTCATTTCTTCAGGCTTGATATCAGTGGTTAACTTTATGAAGTTAAAATCTTTATATTTTAAAATGCTATCTCTTAAATCATCTAAAATTATTCCTTCTATTCCTAGACTTTTAAATTCTTGTATTAGGTCTTTGTCCTCTTGCCAACTACTTATGTTTATATTAAACCCATTTATTCTTAATGCTTGTAGTATTTCATCATTACTTATTCCATTTTGTTGCAATATGTTTAAAACAGAATTTATATCTTTTAATGAAGTTCGTGATGTTGTATTGCTTAAAATATCCATAAGTTTTTTTGCTGAATTTGTATCATAATCTAATTGATATTTTAGTAATTGATCTAAAGCTATATTTTTTGTATCTAATAAAATATCTCTTATTTCATTTGGCTCTAAAACTTCGGGAGATATTTGACTAATAAAATCTTCAGCTTGACTTGCAAAGAAATATTCTGGTGAAGTATTTATAACTGGTATAATTTTTCTTAATGCATCAGGATTATCATAAAATCCATGTAAATATTCTAAATATCCTTGTTGTAGTTCTTCTTTAGAAGATCCGTTATAAATTCCTAAAATGCAATGAGTTTGAATAACGTTTTGTAAAACATTATCTAAATCACTTGGTTTTAAATCACTTGGGCTTACTTTAGTAATATCAAAATTTGGACTATATTTTCTTAAAATATCTATCGGCATTTCTCTTTCGTTAAAATGAGATATCAATTCTTTATCTTCACTAAATAATTGCTCTAATAAATAAGGAGGTATTTCTTTTGCACTTAAATTATTATGTTTAAGAATGCAATTTTTAATATCTTCCATAGATATTACATTTTCTTGCAAAGCATTTTCAAAATTAGAAAATTTAGGAGGTTCTAATGACATTTTTCCTAAAAAGTTTCTAACAGTTTCATTTTCTCCAATTTCATCTAATCCCAATTTCATTTGATAAGTCTTTTTAACTTCATTCCCCATTAAATATAGTATATAATCATCTTTTGAAAAAGTACCATTTAACTGAGCATTAATATCTTCAATTGATTCTGATTTAATTTTTTCATAAGATGACCATAATGTATTATCAGATTTTGTATAATCTTCTCTATCTTTGCTATAAGTTGACCAACTATATGAGAAATATGGTTCTTTATTCTTTTGATAAGTTGAATTTGCATTAATAGCAGCATAATAATCTTTTATATTATTAGGTTCTTCTTGTAGTTCTGTTGAAAACTCATGTATATTATATTTAAACAATAATTCTTCGACCATTTCGCTTAAATCATATTTTGATTCACTTGGTTTTCTATATCCATCGCCATATTGATCATGGTCTTTCAAAACTCTTGATGAATAATCATAAGTATATGTACCATCTTCGTTTCTAGTTTCATTTTCTATTGTTCCAAAGACTTTACAATGAACTGTATAGTTATAACCCCTTCTCATTCTATCATTGCTTTCGCTTGTAGAATCAGTAAAAGAATATTCTTTTATAACTCTTTCTCCTAAAAGAGAAGAATCTAATTTTTTAGATGTTGTAAATTTCATTTATATTATTCATCTCCTTTCCCATCATCGATTAAAAGTTGTTTTTTATCATTTCTAAATAAGTCTTTAAATTTTTCAAAGAAAGTTTTTGGCTTTTCTAGGAATTCCACTCTTTCTAATGAAACCTTTAATTTTTGACTTAAATCTCTAAGCTTTTCATTATACTCTGAAATTGTCTTATTTAAGTTTTCATTTTCTTCTACAAGGTGTTCTTTATCTTTATGTAATAATTGATAATTTTCATACAATGGTGTTTGGCTGATTAAATCATAAGCTGTTATATCTTTTTCAAACATTTCATTATCTCTTAGTTTTAAATCTAAAATTTCATTCTCAGTTTGTAAAATTTCTCTTTCATATATGTATTTTACTTCTTCATAATCATTAAAAGAACTATCTTGAAGGTCTATTATTCTTTCGTATATTTGATTAGCAATTTCAAAACTATAATATAAATCTCTATTTTCTCCATCTGGTAAACTTGAAGCTTCTACTAGAAATGTTTTTCCTCCTAAAGCATCCAAAGTAAATATTTCAAATCTTTTATTTGGTTGAAATAAAAGATTTATATTTCCATTTTCTGATGATAAAAGCATAGAATAGTTACTTCTAAAATATTTGACAGCATTATTATTTAACTGTTCTTCACCAACAATAGAATATGCCTTTGGAAAAATATCTTTAGCTTTTAATGTTCTCATAATAATTCAATCTCCTTTGTATTTTAATCATTTAATGAAATTCCATCAGGTTCAAAATATATAGGCTCATTCATTTCATTAATTTTATTATATCTTTCATTAACTGCATTTACTAATTGTTGCATATCTTTTTCTGTCATTTCTTGTCCTCTTGGACTTCCTGCTATTCCTTCATGACCTCCTGCTTCATTTCCCCATAACTCTTGAACTAATTTCTTCGCAGAAACTTTTTTACCTCCATCAGCCATAGAAACCGTTACTGATTTAAATTTTCCATTTCTAGTAACTGTACTTGGTATAACTTTACCCTGCTTTTTTGAATAATATGCTGCTGAACAAAAAATTCCATTAGGGGAATTGAAGACTCTAACATTATCATTTTCAAAAACTAAACATTCCTCAATTTTCTTCTTTGTTTCTTCATCCCATTCAATTCCTTCTTGAATTAGTTTTTTATCTCCATCGATTACTTTATCTATTATTCCTAAATGTTCTAACACAATACTTGTAACATCTGTAATTTCTGTGAATCTCGGATTTGTATGATTTGCTTGGTATGCTTGATATGCTATATATTTTTTTCTAGCTTCTTCTCCAACTTGAAACAAATTATGAGGCCCATTCAAATCAACAAATTCAGCTGCTTTCCAAAATTCTGCATCATCTTTTTTCCTTCCCATTAAAGCCGCTATTCCTCCTAATGTATCCAAATCCAAATGACTAATTACTATTGTGCTATCATCAGATAATACTGGAACATCAGGTGTATTACATGGCGCAGGATTGCTTTTATATTCTTTTGTATGGTGTGCTAATGTAATTTGTTCGCCCTTTATTACTTTTTCCCCATATTCTGCTTCTACTGTAGCAGAAGGATTTATGTTTGCTTCTGATAATTCTTCTTTACTCATATATCTAGGAACAAGCAATATCCTTACATTTTTAGGCATATTCTCTATTTGATGTTCATTTATTATTTCATTATCCATACTCATTCCCTTTCCCAAAATAAAATATCCTAATTTACCTTGAATTTCTATAGGCTGAGCTAATGGTTTAAAATCAAGTTTGGCAGTATTTACAAGGTTGCCTTTTACTTCATCTACTTCACCAATAGAAACTGTTATATGTGGAATACTACTGCTTTTATAAAATGGTTTTAATTCTTCTGGAAGTTTCACAGAAAATCCACTATTTTTCCCATCAGAAGCATAACCAGTAACTTTGATTATAAATTTTCTTCCAATAAGTTCCTCTGGATATTTTTCTATATCTCCAAATTTAAAAGGTATGTGCATATTTTCTATATTTCTTTCTAATCCTTTTTTTTGCAAAGCAATTAACTGTTGTTCTATTTCATCTTCTAAAAAAATTCCTTGAAAACCTCTTAAATGTTTACTTTTCTCCATATTTTCCTCATTTCTTTGAAAATTCTTTTGTTTCAATATATAAGTATTCAACTATATTATATAAGTTTAATATATTTTTTTCAATATATTTGAAGAAAAAATAAAAAAGACGGGATCCTACAATGTAGAATCCTGTCCGACCAAGATTACAGCTCTTTCACTACGACCTCAATCTTAATGACCTGCTCCCATCCGGCATGCTCAAAACGGTATTCCGTCTCCTTTTTGCCGGTCGCAGGGTTGGTAATCATCTTTCCGGTAGGGACGCGATTTGCCTTTGCCCTGATTACAGGCTTTTTGTTATTACGAGGGTTAGTGAGATCTGCCAAAATTGCAGGTGGAAGAACCACTGCCAGAACGTCGCAGTCAGCACCTGCTTCAACGACATCCTTCCAGCCGTTTACAGACTGGTCGAATTTTTTCACTTCGACTTCGCCGTAAATCCGGTTCAGGTCATCCATCTGTTCCTCTGTCATCGAGTGTCTGCTAAGCCATAATACCTTTGTCATAATTTTTTCCTCCTAAGAATTTTCTTTGTTTTTTGATTGGGATCCTCCTGCAAAAGCGAGGAAGTTTACATAGAAACTATATTAATTATACATCATTTTACATAAAAGGTCAACTTTTATGTAAAATAGGAATTGATTTATTATATAAAAATGAATTTTTCAAAACATAAAAGTTTTTATTGTTATTTTTCTAGCAATGTGATATGATTTAAAAAACATAAAAGGCATATAAAAATATAAAAAGAGGTGTACAAATGTCAGATAAAATAAAAGAGACACAACAGAAATTAAAAGAACTAGGTTATTTTGCTTCAGAAGATTTATCAAAATTAGTATTATTATTTGAAGCATCAGGGAAAAGAGAAAAAAGAAGTATTCCAACATTATTATTACAAGGAAAATCTGGGGCAGGAAAAACATTTCTAGCTGAAACATTTTCAAAAATGATAGACGCTGATGAGAAGTTCGTTCAGTGTTTTCCAAGAATGGGAACAGAAAATTTTCAATATGATGTTAATATTGAAGGTGTTATGAAACAAGATGCTGATAATTCAATAAAAAAAGGAATACTGTTACAAACATTAGAGCAATCACATGAAGGCCCTGTAGTTCTTGTGATAGACGAACTAGATAAAGCTAGACCAGAAGTTGATTCATTTTTATTAGACTTTTTGGAAAATGGAAGGTTAACAACTGGAACTGATACATATGAAAAAGGTAAATATCCTATATATACTTTTATTACATCAAATGATAAAAGAGAAATTGATGAAGCTTTACTTAATAGAAGTAAAAGAGTTGATGTCCCAAGGCCTAGTAAAGAGTTGTTCTTAGAAATTTTGGGATTACCAGATTCTCATTATTTAGGATATATTTATGATAAATGTCCTAACTTTTCTATAAGACAAGCTAAACAATATGTTGAAGATTTAGAAACATTAGGAGTAGAAATTGACGAAGATGCTTTGTCTCAATATATAAACTTAGATGAATTAGATGTAGTGTCTTTGGCAGATTTACAACATTTATCAGAATTAGATAATGGTGAAATGGAATTTGATTTACCTGATTTAGAGAGATGTAGAATTACTATAAGATCGAATGAAGATGCAAAGCCGTGGATTGAAATGTTACAGGATGACAATCCACATAATTTTAGATTATATGGAGATGAAAATGATAATGGTAAAATTTATGTTGATGTAGATACAGTGGAACAACTTGCAATAGTATGTAAACATATTGATTTTGATGATGATGATGACTACTATGGTAAAAAATATAGTGGATGGTTTGAATATTCTATGTCTGATGAAGAAATAGAATCAGGAAATATAATGTGGGCAAGCAATAAAAGCAAAAAAGACGGCACTAGATTTGGCCTTAAAATTGACGGAGATAAAATGTTTAGAATTGCTATGAATAGGGGCTCTACTTTCGTGTATTTGGATTCAAAAAACAATACTCTAGAAAGATTTTTAGGACATGAAAAGCAAGGAATGGAACAAGAATATGAAACTGATAGAGAATATGGTGATGATGGAAGAGATCATGATGATTAGGAGGAGTATTAAATGGCTTTTCAATATGATATAAATAAGATATTTGCTGAATTAGAAAAACAAGCTAGATTCAAGCAAAAACAAAAAGACGATAGAACTAATGATGCAAAAGAAAATAATCCAATTGAATCTCCAGAAGATGCTCAAAAAACGCAAGAAATTGCTCCTGCTACATCAAAAACTACAGAAGACATTCATGGAGGAGATGAAGCATCAAAAGAGATTAAAGATTCACCAAATTCAGTAAATGATGGAGAAAATGATGAGAAAAAAAATAAAAGTGAAAAAACAGAAAATACTGGAACTAAAGGTACTGGTAGTGGGAGTGATGATAAAAAAGAAAGAGAATATTCTATTTCAGGAGATGCTTTAAATCCTAGAAAAGTAAAACCAAAAACAGCACCAGAAGAATTGAAAAAGCAAGTTGAACAATTATTTGAAACCAAAAAGAAACAACAAGAAGAATTTAGAAATAAAAATAGACAAGAATATTTAAAAAAATATATAATTCAAATTATCAAAAAAATTGCTGCTCAGCATGCTGGAATAGATAAACAAGATGGATCAGAAACTTATGATAAAAAGCAGATGTTACAACACATTGTAAAACAACAGAATTACAAATTATTAGGAGATAAATATGATTTAAGAGATGCTAGATATGTTCAATTTTTTATTGATACATCAGGAGTTTACGGATGTGGTTCTAATAAAATAATGCGCGAACTTATGCCACAAGTTATTAGTTTATTAGAGAAACAAGGATATGAATGTTACATTGCAGCTTGTGGAAATGGTTTTTATGAAAGAGATATGGTTGAAGATGAATATTATGGAACGCGCAAAACTTTAGAAGGATATCATACAGGAAAAGTTAGTAAAATTGCATGTCCTACTCCTCAAACTGCTGCAAAGATGGCAAATGAAGCCGAATTTTCAATTATTCTTGCTGATTTTGATGGACTTTCTTCTATTTGTGAAATGGCTAATCTATGTCAAAAAGATAAAGTACCCTATTTTTTATGTACTGAAGACAGATACCCATGGGAAGATCCTACTTTGCATGATTGGGTAGATCCAGAGTTATGTGATTATAATCCAGCACTTGTATATGATGTTTCGATGGATGGGAATCCAACATTAGAGAAATATGAAGATATGCAATATGATAATGATTATGATGAACATGAACAAGACGATGCTGGATATGAATATGATGATTAAAAAATAAAAGGAGCTAAGTTTATGGTAGAAAAAATAGTGATAACTAATAAATTAGAAAACTTCTGCAGAACAACCAATATGGATAGTTTTTTTAGAGTTCTTTTAATTAGCTTTTTATCTGACAAAATAAACTATATAGAAAAAATTATTGGAACGGAAAATGCACTAAATATGCTAGATAAATACATTTATAACTTGGCACATAATTTAAAGTCATTTATAAAATTAGGTACATATCACTCAATATATGCAAAATATGAATACAAAACTAAACAATTAAAATATTATATAACAAATGATTATAAGAAAATTGATAAAATCAAATTAGATAAACAAGAAAAAAGACAATTAGTAATACAAGAATTTAAAATAATGATGTATAAAGAATTTGAAAAAATCATAAATATATATTCTTTAAATGGGAAAATAGTGTCAAATGGATTTTACATTGAAGATTCTTATGGGAGATATCCAGAATACAATGGAAAATTTTCTGACATTATAGATATTTTTTCAGATGTTGAAGCTTGTAACATATGTAATATTAATGAAAAAATCAAAACTTATATAGATAAAGATAAGAATTTCTTTGTATATTCTGAGCATTTTAGTCAAAGAAATTCTGAAGTAATCGGATATGTAAAGTTATGGAGAAAATTTTTGGATAACAAATTATTATATTTTGCAATGAATAACCCCAAAAAATACTCTGAGAAAATGATAAAAGATTTCAACCAGAAATACGAATATGTCTTAAATTCCAATTATAATTTCATATTAAAAAATAAAGATGTATTTTCACTAATAGAAAACTATTTATTACATATTAGAAATAGAATTAATGCAGAATATAATATACAATATCATCAAGATATAAGTGTTATATTTGAACTAATGAATAAGAAAAACGGAATTTCTAAATATATTGATTATTTGTTACATAGTTCTAATGATAAAAACAAATTAGAATATAAAAATATAATAAGCATATATATACAATAAGAGAGGTATGTATATGCTTGTTTTAGGTAGAAAAAGAATAATAACTATGTTGTGTATGATATTTGTTGCATTATATGTATTTTCATTTAAAATTGCAAATGATACAGAAAATACATTAAGCACAGAGAAAACTGTGGAAACAGTTTCTACACCAGTTACAAATAAGGTAATAATAGTGGATGCTGGACATGGCACTCCAGATGAACGGGTTAGCTTACTGCATCAAGTAAAAAATAGAAGTAACTATTCCTTTATAAAAAATAATTGCAGATGTAAAAGTTTGCAATTTTTTTAATAAGTTATTATAAAAAATGATTAAAACAACTTGACTACTAAACAAATGTTTGATATCATTATAACAAATTGAAAAAGATTAAACATTTTATATTAAATTTACATGACATTAAAAAAATGTATTGACAAATTCAAACTCAAAATATATTATTTAGGAGAAAGATAGGTGAAAAAGGATATGTATAATAAAAATGAAAGATTAAATAGAATAAGAAATAGTTTAAAAAAAATAGGATATACAGAAGAATATCAAGAAGAAAATTATCCTTTTACATCTGGAAATTTAGCACTAAAAGCTGATATTGTAACTTTTAACGATTCAATTATCCATGACATTTCAACATCTAATATTTCTGTTATATTAGAGGAAAACAGTGATGCGTATGATAAAGTAGGAATTTCAATGGGAACACCTATTATTATAAAAGCAAATAATAATAATGTGCAAATAGAAAATATAACAACTCAAGAACCTGATAAGATAATTACATTAAAATATGAGGATATAGATTCATATTTTGCCAAAAGTAGAATAGATTTCGATTTAATTAATGAATATAAAAACGATAAGGCACCAAAACAATTATCTCTATTTGAACTATCTATAGATGTTAATAGTAAGATAATAGAAAAAGAATTTACAAATATGTTAAGAAAAGGAAAAATATTACTAAAGGAAAAAGAAAAGACAACAGATCAAGACTATAAGGATTTAGTTTCAATTTGTATGAATATAATTGCTGCAGTAATAATAGAACATAAATTAAATTCTAAAAATGTAGGTCATGATATAGTTACAATGCTAGATAAATATGCAAATAAATATCATGACTATTTCAAAAATGAAATAATATATAAATATGGAAAGCAATTTGTTATAGATTTATATGAAGAATTAGACAAAGATATATCTTATAAAAATATAAATAGTAACATACTAAGCACATTTTATGAAGATAGTTTGTTTACAGATGATAAGAATGCTGTAAAAGAAATAAAAAGAGAATTGGGAAATTATTATACACCACGAATTTTAGCAGAAGATATGATAAATGCAATACCAGTAGAATTAATACCAGAAGAAAAAAGATTTACTTTAGATGGGACTTGTGGGTGTGGAAGTTTGTTACATCAGGCATATTATAGACTAAAAAATTTATTACCAAAGAAGATGGATAATAAAGAAAAACACAAGTATTTAACGAAAATGATAGAAGGAATTGATATCGATGTATTTGCAAAAGAACTTACAAAATTATCTTTTCTTTTAATAAGTCTACCGTTTGGAAATGGTTGGAAAATTTTTTCGACTGATATGCTTAAGGTAAATAATTTCAAGGATAAACCAAGTATAATTCTTGCTAATCCACCTTTTGGGGCAAACTCACATAAACCACAAAAAGCTATAGATTTTTGTGATGCATATATAGATATACTTAATGATGATGGTTATATGGCAATTGTTTTACCACAATCTATTTTAACTATAAAAGCAGCTAGTAACCTTAGAAAGAGAATTCTGGATGAACTTAATATATTAGAAATATGGACATTTCCAGGAGGAGTTTTTAAGAACAATTGTCCAACAATAGTAATGATATTAAATAAGTCTAATAGAAAACTAAATAGACCTATAATTGTAAAAACAGTTTCAAGAGAAAATAGAGAGGATTATTTATTAAAACATTCATATACAGAAGAGTATATAATATCAAATTATGAAACATGGAAAGATAACAAAGAGAACAAATTTGAAATTTCACCATTATACAATATTTGCAATAAAATTGAAATAAATAAAAAATTAGAAAATTATACAAATATATTCGATGGAATAATATTAAATATAGAAAAAAATAAAAATAAAATATCAAAAATATATAAAGAGGACTTTGTACCATTTGTTCCTAATGCAAACAATATGGTAGCATATAAGCAAATAGATAATTTCTTATATTTAAAATATGATGAAAAAATAAAATATGAAGGTGAAAATAGATTAAGATTCCAATCAAAAGCATTATTTGAAAGCGAAAAAGTTTTAGTAAAAAGATCTAGCACAGCAGAAGATAAAAAATGTTTAATAGCTAATATAGATAGAAAAGGGTTATTTGTAAAAAATTCTTTTTGCTCAGTAGTACCTAAAGATAAAGAAGAACTATCATTAGAAGAAATTGTTGCTTTATTGAATAGTGATATAATAAATGCTTATGCAAGAATGAAAGATAAAAAAAGAACACTAGATATAAAAACAATAAAAAAAATTCCTGTTCCAAAGTTCACAGAAAATGATAAAGAAAAAATTATAGAGATTGTTCACAGTTTAGAAAGAGACAATAATGATTATGGAAAAATAACAATATTAAATAGTATTATAAATGACGCCTTTAAACTAAATGATGTGGAAAAAGCAATCTTAGAAAAATATTGGAAAAATGAATCAAAGATAAATTCAGATAATTCAGACCTAAAAAACAAATGGAATTTGACAGGATTTGTGAAAGAAATAAATAATCAAAGGCTAGAAATGAAAGTAGAATTCTATTCTCTAGATATAATTAAAACAATTAAAATTGAGGGATATATGCCAGGGTGGTTATTAGAGGAAGGAACAGAATTTTCATGTGCTATATCAAATGAAGATATACAAAATATAAAGGAAAAGGAAATACATTTATACAATATTATGCCTATTAAGTATTCATATATGTCTTTAGAAGATTTGCATGCAATTCACGATAAATTTATAACAAAGGAGGCAGAAAATGAATAACATATTGCCTCTAAAAATAATTTTTCTAAATGTGTATCATGGAGATGGAATAGTAGTTTTATTTCCAAATAAAGAAAAATACGAAACTGCTATGATAATTGACTGTAATGATGGGATAAAGACATATAATGTTTTGAAAGAGTATGGTATTAGATATATAGAAGCAATAGTGATAAGTCACTTTCATATTGATCACTATAAAGGGTTTGATATTTTATTAAGCAAATTGAAAGAAGAAAAAATAAGGTTAAAGAATATGTTTTATTATCCAGATAGAATCTATCGTGAAGGAAAAGAAAGTAAAATATATGGAAGTTTTTTAGCAAAAATTGCTGGTATGGCATCTAGTGGAGATTTTGTCCCTAATTCAAATATTATAGATGGAGTTAATAAAGAAAAAAAAATATATAACCATATGAACTTAAAAATAAATTTAATCTATCCTCGATTAGAAGACATAACTGGGGAATACACAGTAAATAATTATTCTGGAGTTGTAGAAATAAAATATAAAAATAGTAAAGTACTATTAACAGGAGATTTAGAATCAGAAGGTTGGTTTAAATTATATAATTTTGTAAAAAAACATAAAAACGAAGAAAGGTTAAATGTAGATATATTAAAAATGCCACACCATGGAGCTTTTTATATAAGAGGTGAAAAGGCAATGAGTACAAGAGAAATATTGGATATTATTAAACCAAATTATGCTATTATATCAACTGCTGAAAATAAAAAATATAAACATCCAAACATTGATACGATTAGAGAATTAAGAAAAAATAAAATCAAAATATTATGTACTAATTCAACTAGTATTTGTGGAAGTAACTGTGAATGTTTTGGTAATATTACTGTTGATATAGATGATAATATAATAATAAAAGATTATGATATTAAAGCACAAAAACTATTTTGCGTGAAAAATTATTGAACTGAAAAAGATTGATGGACTAAGTAAATTAATACTTAGTCTTTTTTTGATAGGAGATGATATAAAATAAAATGAATAAATTAGATTTAAAAGGATTATGGATGCCATCAGAAATATTGATAAACAACAAATTGACGGACAAAGAGAAAATAATATTATCTATGATTATATATTTAAGCAAAGATAAAGGATACTGTTTTGCAACTAATAATTATTTTTCTGATATTTTAAATGTAACAGTAGTAAGCATATCAAGAATAATAAATTCTTTAAAGAAAAAGAACTATATAAAAATAAATATGAATTATAAATCAAATTCAAAAGAAATAGAAAATAGACAAATAATACCTTTAAAAGAAATTATGAACAGGTATTATCAAAATTGTGGATACACTATTAACAAAAATGATAAAACGAATTATCAAAATTGTAAAATACCTATTAACACAAATGATAAAGATATAAAAAGAAATATAAAAAATAAAAAGTATATAGGTAGAGAATATTCAGAAGAATTTTTTAATGGACTATATGCAAATCTAAATACAAACTTGTAACTATAACAAGTTTATTTTTTTGACTTTATTTTAGGCAAGCTTCCCATTTGTAATACAAATGGACTTGAAAATAGAGATTAGCGATGAAAAATTGGGAGAACCCAAACCCCATAAAAAGAAAGGATAGGTTAATTATGACAGAGAAAAAACAAAATAAAAATAGACATTTTAATTTTAGAGTAAATGAAAAAGAGTATAACAAAATAAAGAGTAAAATAGAAAACTCAAAATTAAATACTAGCGAATATTTATTAAGAACAGCAATAGATAAAGACATTATAGTTATAGATGGATTAGAAGAAATAATAATGCAATTAAGAAAAATAGGAAATAACATAAATCAATTAACTAAATTATGCAATCAAGGAAGATTAACAAATATAAATTTAGAAGATGTAAAAAAGGAGATGAAGTCTATTTGGCAATTATTAAATTTACTAATTCAAAAGCAGAGTTAAAAACAATAATCGATTATGTTACAAGGACAGATAAAACAAATGTAAATTTAATAACAGGAAAAGATTGTGTTGCTAATAGTTGTTTGGAAGAAATGAAAACAGTTAAAGAATTTTATAATAAAAATGGTGGAAGGCAATATATACATATTGTTCAATCATTTAGCCCAAAAGATGATTTAAATTTTCAAAAAGCACATGAAATAGGAATAAAACTTTCAAACTATTTTCAAGGTTTTCAAGTATTAGTTGCAACACATACTGATAGAGAGCATATACATAATCATTTGATTATAAATTCTGTTAATCTTGAAAGTGGAAAGAAATTTAATCAATCAAAAAATAATATGCAGAAAGTAAAAGATTATTCTGATAAACTCTGTAAAGATGCAGGACTCGAAATAATAGAAAAGAAAAAGTATCAAGGAATATATAATAAAAATGAATATCAAGTAGCATTAAAAGGACAAAGTTGGAAAATGAAATTAACAAATGCCATTGATTATTCATTAGGAAAAAGTAAAAATAAAAATGAATTTTTTAAAAACATGAATAAATTAGGATATCAAGTTTTATGGACTAAAAAAAGAAAATATATAACTTATACAACACCTGAGGGAATGAAATGTAGAGACAATAAATTACATGATAAAAAATATTTAAAGGAGGAGATGGAAAATGCCATCAATGGAGGAATTAAAGAAGAAAAATCAAATAGACATACCGGAAGAACAACAAATAGCACAAACACCCATAATAATGAAATACATGTTATTAGATCCAGATATAGTAACAGAAATGATAATTTGGAACAAACAAGCGACAGAAGATATAAACGAAATAAGGACGACTTTGAAAAAGGACAAGCAAGAAATACAGAGCATTATGAACGATTTACAAGAAAAATTGATAGAGAATGTGGAAACAATTGTTATGGACAAGATGAACGAATTTATACATCAAGAAGAGAAATACAACGAGAAAAATATAGCTTTCAAAATAAAGACAATTTTTATAGCAATAATTATAGGGATTATATCAGGTTGGATAATAACTCTATTACATTAATAGCAATTGATATATTAGCGAATATAACTAGACCTAATAATATAAAGCATCCAAGAAAAATTAAAGGTTGGAAAAAGAATTTATCAAAACAATCTATAAAAGAATGGTATTTGAAAAATAAGAATTCTAGTAGTTTTGATTGGTTTGAAGAAGAAGAGAAAATATAGGAATACTCAAAAAGTACTCATAATACTTTTTGAGTAAAAATCTAATTTTCTAACTTATTTTCTATTCCAGCAAATAAATCATCAAAAGTTATATTTAAAACTTTTATAAAACCCCATATTTCATAATCTTTAACTGTTCTTTTGTTGTTTTCAATCATATAAATATCATTTTTATGAAGATTGATTCCAAGTAGATTAAGTTCCATAGTTAAATCTGCTTGAGATAAGTGTTTTTCTTTTCTGTATTTTCTTAGATTGTCTCCAATAACATTTAGATTATTATTTAATTTTCTAACAGCCATAATATTATTCCACCTTTTTTATAATTTATATTGATTTTATCCTTAAGTTTGTGGTATTATGACATTAAGCAATGGGTAAAAATAAAAATTATATAAGGTGAGAATAATGAAAATGAAAAATGAAGAAATAGATATGAATATTTTTAGGGATTTATTAAACAGACTGATAAATGATAACAAAATTACTTTTAGCTTTTATAATAATTCATTACTAGATTTAGATTTATTACAAATCTGCTACAATAAAACTAATGATACAATAGAATTAGAATTTAGAGATGTAATGAGAGAATATTTAGAAGAGTTAAAAAAGATTATGAAAAAATAATGATAGTATTAATTTTAAGAAAAAAGGTATGCAAAGAAAGTTGACATAAACTAAATGAAATGGTAAAATATAGAAGTATGCAAGGATTTGTATTAAATATTTAATCTTTTATGTATAGGAGAATAATATGTATAAAAGTAATGTAAAAGAAACCATATATCCTGTGGGGATTTTATGGAATATGGGAAATAAATATGCAAGAGAAATGATGTTAAAAATCGCGATAATGCAAGATGTAATTCAAGTTAGAGTATATGATTTAAAAGATAAATATGATTCATTTGTTTTAGACTGTTATAATGGTGATGATGAGGCATTTCAAGATGGATATATTTACGAAAAAATAAGAAATATGAAAACTACAGATAATACAAAGGCAATTGTATTTATAGTTAAAATTGATAATCCAACTTATAAAATAAATGAAAAAAATGGAATTAGTCAATGTATAGAAGCAAGAAAACTTAAGCAACAGATAAGAGATGAATACTCTAGTAAGATTGATGGATATTTTTTTGATAATTTAATACATATGTCAGATAATGAGGAAGAAGCTAAAAGAGTACTAAGTATCTTAACAAAGTATGAAAAATTTGTAGAAGAAGATTATATTAGAAAAGGATACCAACCTATAATTAAAAGAGAAAAAGTAAAAGACAATAAAACATATACAGGATTATTAAAAAAACTTAAGGGGGATGAAGAAAGGTAAAAATGAATAAATATGCATTAATTTTAGCCGGAGGAAAAGGGACTAGATTATGGCCAATTAGCACAGAGAAGAAGCCAAAACAATTTTTGAATTTGTATGGGACTGAAATAATGATAAATGAGACAATACGAAGAATAGAAGAAATATTTGATTACGAAAATATTTTTATAATTATTAATGAACAACAATCAGATTTGGCTTATAGGTACATTGATAACAGAATACCAAGAGAAAATATTATTACTGAACCAGAATCAAAAAATACAGCTATGTGTATATTTTATGCAACATTAAAAATAAAAAAGATTAAGAGTGATGGTATTATTACAGTCTTGTCATCAGATCATTATATTGAAGAAAAAGATAAATTACAAGAAAGTATAATAACAGCTATGGAAGTAGCAATGTGTAATGAGAATCTAGTGACAATAGGAATAACACCTACATATCCAGCTACTGGATTTGGTTATATCAAATATGTTAATACTAAAGATAAGGATTATTATTCAGTAATTGAATTTAAAGAAAAACCAAAGTATGAAAAGGCATTAGAATATATAAAAAGTAATTGTTATGTATGGAATAGTGGAATGTTTATTTGGAAAGTAGAATCTATATTAAAAAGTTTCAAAAAATATTTACCCAATATATATAAACTTAAAGACAAATTATATATTTCTATTAATACGAATGAGGAACAACAAATAATTAAAGAGATATATGGCAAAGTAGAAAATATTTCTATTGACAAAGGAATCTTAGAAAAATCTAATAATGTAAAAATGATAAGAGGAAACTTTAAATGGATGGATATTGGAAGTGTAAAGGATTTTTTTGAGATTCACGAAAAAGATACAAAAAACAATGTTATTATAGGAGATTTAATAATTACGAAAGAAACAAGTAATACAAATATATTAAACAAAAGTGATAATTTACTTATTACAATAGGTCTTGAAAATGTTAATGTAATAAAAGACAATAAAGTATGTATCATTTATAATAAGAAAAATATAAATGACTTACCACAAATGCTAGAGAAAATAAAACTAGAAGAAAAATATGAAAAATATTTATAGAGGTAATTAATGATGGACTATTTTATGGATGTAACTGTAAAAAGAAATGTAAATCAATATATAAATAATTTGGATGAGAATACATTATTTATATATTCCCCTACATCAATTAAGAAAATTAAATTTAAAAATGATAAGGTAAAAACAATTAATTGGCATGAGATATCTAAAAAAATTGAAAACATAGATATAGTAGTAAAAGAAAATAAAGACATAGAAAAAATAGTTAGTTTTGGTGGAGGAAGTACCATTGATATAGGAAAATATATTTCTCATAAATTAAAGAATAAATATATATGTATTCCTTCAATGCTTTCAACTAATTCGTATGCTACAAATAAAGTAGCATTGATAGAAAATGGAAAGAAAACTACACTAGAAGCTAAAATGCCAGATTGTATCCTACTAGATGATAATATATTAAAAATGTCTGAAACAGAAAATCTGTACGGATTAGCAGATGTCTTGTCTATATTTACAGCTTCGTATGACTGGAAGTTAGCATCTTTAGATATTGGAGAGAAAATTGATAAGAAAATATATGATATGTCAATAAATTTACTAAATGAAGTAATACAGTTTATTAAGCAAAAATCATTTGGAGAAATAATTAATAACAATAATAAATTATTTGAGTATATAGGAATAGCTGGTTATATTACTAATTTATATGGCACAGGAAGACCTGAAAGTGGATCAGAGCATATATTTGCTAAAGAATTAGAAAGTATGATTGACATACCTCATGGTACATCTGTATCTTTGGGAATTATTATAATGTCAATAGCACAAGGAAGGGAAATAGACGAAATAATAAATTCAATTTATAAACTAAAAGTTCTAGATAAACAATATATCTATGGAATTAATAAAGATATTATACAAAGATGTACTAAAAATTTGAAACCAAGAAATGGAAGATATACAATAGTAGATAAATATTTTAATGACGATAAATACATAAATAAAGTATTAGAAAAATTTTTTGATAAAAAAATTGTATAACTGGAGGAAAATATGATTATAATCAATGATTTCTTTGTAAGATATAAAGAAGCGGTTTCAAATCAGATGGAATTGATTTCAAAGAGAAATAATGGTAAAATAATATCTGCAACTAGATTTATGGGGCAAAAGCCACTACAAGAACAAGATAAACAGGATAATATTTATGTATATCGTCCATTTATATATTTTTTAAAGGCAATAAGAGAGGTAAAGAAAAATTCAAAAGATACTGTTCATGTATTTGAAGAAGAGTCAAGTTTATGGAAAAGAATATTATTTAATTCTTCAGATAATCCTTTATTTGTATCCATGTATAGAAGACCAAACAAGGAATATGCAGAACATTTAAAAAAATATAAAAATTTAAAAAGGGTATTTGTGGAATTAGAAAAACATAAAGAAATATTAATGCAGTATGGTATTCAAGAAAATAAAATTATGGTAACACCAACTCCATCTAAAATACCAAGAAAAAGAAGTAATAAAGAATTTAACCCATCGAATGTAAATATACTTTTTGCAAGTTGGAATAATAAAGAAGGAGATGCAATTAGAGAAAGAGGTTTAGAATATCTTTTACAACTACTAAAAGAAAATACTAACTTTTCATTAACAATTCCTTTAAGAGATAATGATACACAAGCATTCGAACAAATGGCTAAAAAATTAGGAGTTTGGGATAGAGTAAGTCTATTAGATATTCATAATAATATGGATACATTAATTAATTTGTTCGACAATTCAGACTTCGTTGCATTTGTTCCACAAAAAAGAATAGTTAAAGATGTACCGAATTCATTAATTGATGGACTAGTAAGGGGCAAACCTGTAATTGTTTCAGATGTGATAGATTTTTCAGAAACAGTATCTAATAATAATATTGGTTATGTTATTCCAAAAGGAAAAAAGGCACAAAAGATGGATATATCTATTGATGAATATGCAGAAATGAGTAAAAGGGCTTATGAATATTCTAGAGTGCATTTACAAGAAAACTATGTTAAAATTATTGAAAAAGGATATAAGATTGAAAATAAAGATAATAGTAAGTTTAAAAGAAAAATAAAAGTTTCAGATGAAATAATCCAGAATCAGTATATTGAAAATAGAGAGGAGGATAAAAGTGAAAATAGCCATAATAAATCCTTGGGCAATATCAGGTAAGTCAATTGGAGGAACTGAAAGATTTGTAATAGACTTAGCTGAATCTCTAAAAGAGTTAGGAAATGAAATAGATGTATATATGTTTTCGGGAGAAAACCATAAGGAACAAGGTATAAATTATATAAATATAAACTTGTTTGAAATGCAAGGAGAAGCTGATGAATATATAATACAAGATACATTTGGTAATTTTGAAACTGAAGAATCATATAATGAATTGGCTAAAAAAATAGAAAATAAAATTGATGTTTCAAAATATGATTGCATCCATTTGAATTCACAACTTTTTTTACAAGCATGGAAAGGGAAAAAAAGAATATTTACAATACATACAAATCCGTTTGAGTATGAATTGGCTTGGGGTAAAAAATCATTTGTAAAAATGCTAGAATTAATGAAAAAATATAAAAATAATGAACTTACGACATTTGTAGCACCATCAAAATATTATGCTGAAGAATATGAAAAATTAACAGAGTGTGGAATAAAATACATTCCACATGCCATAGATGTAAACAGGTTATATACTAAAAATTGTAAAGATGATATTATTGAAAAATATAATTTGAATAGAGAAAAAATAAGAATACTTGTACCAAGTAGATTAGAGCCTATGCAAAAGCAACCAATGCTTGTTATTGAAGCGTGTTGTTTATTAGAAAATGATATAAAAGATAAAATAGAAATTGTATTTACTGGCTTAGACAAGCAATACATTAAATTTGTTCAAGAACTTCAAGACAAAGCAAAAAATAATAATTTAGATATAAAAATAATTCGATTCGATAAAATGTCCGAAGCATATAAAATTGCTGATTTAACAGTATTACCAAGCAGATCAGAAAGCTTTGGATATTCGGCACTAGAATCGTTATCTCTAGGTATACCTACCATACTAAATAATATACCTACTTTTAAAGAGATAGCAGAAGGCAATAATAATATTCAAATATTTGATAATTCAGCAGTTGAATTGAAAAACAGATTGCAAGAACTAATAATTAGTAAAAAATATGAAGAAAGGAATCTACCTAACGATAAATGGAGTAAGAAATATAATCTAAATACTTTTGCTAAAAATTACTTTGATTTAATGATTTGATAAAAAGGAGAAAAATAAGAAAATGGAGAAAAGAGATTTATATGATGAAAATAAGAAACTTACTGGTGAAACAATTTTTAAAGGAGAGAAAGTTCCAGAAGGAAGATATTATATTACTGTAGCAGTATGGATTCAAAATGATGAAGGAGATTTTTTAATACAAAAAAGAGTTTTAAAGAAAGATGGAAAGTGGTCTACCACAGGTGGACATCCAGTATCTGGAGAAACTAGCAAACAAGGAATTTTTACTGAAATAAGAGAAGAATTAGGATTAGATTTAGCAGATAAAAAAATTATATTATTTAAAACAATAAAAACAGAAGATGATTTTGTAGATTTATATTATTTAAAAGCTAATGTTGATATTAATAATGTAGTAATGCAAAAAGAAGAAGTGGAAGATGTAAAATGGGCATCGATAGAAGAAATTAATAAGTTAATTGAGGCTAAAAAATTCTCAGATAGTCATGCTGAGTTTTTTGAATACTGTTTGGAATTTTTAAATAAAAATTAAAGAGATAGAAAAAGTGATACTATATTACATATAATAGATATCACTTTTTTATTGTTATAGACAATGTTCTTGGTTACTTAGATTGTAATCCTTGATTGCTATGTCAGGTTAGGTTCTTATTTTGCAAAATGGTCAATAATTCTGAAATATCATTTATAGAATAATCATAATTTTTGCATACTCCAAAACCATAAGTAGCCCATATGAATTTATTATTTGAATTAATAGCAGAGCAGTAATCTTTTTCAGTATCGCCTATATAAATAGAATGGTCTATATTATTTCTCTTCATAAGTAGTTTGAGATTATCTACTTTTGTAAGATTTGTCTTACCAGAACATTCATAATCTTTAAAAAAATTTTTTAAATCATAGAAATTTAAAAAAGATTGAATATACCCATCCTGGCAATTGCTTACAATATATAAATCAAATTTTTGGGCTAGTTTTTTTATAGTAGAGATAGTATTAATATATATATTTCCACCATACATAGATAAATATTCATTTTCTGATTTCTGACATTCATTTATAAATGACCTACCTATTTCACTATTATTATCAAATAATTCCGATATAATTTCAGAAGTAGTTAGTCCCATAATACTTTTAATAGAAAAATTTTCTATATCTATATTATATTTTTTTGCTACATTATTCCAAACTATTGTGACTTGTTCAGTTGTGTCCCATAATGTTCCATCTAAATCAAAAATTAAAGTTCTATTCATTATATTTTCCTCCCAACAATTGAATTTATTATTTTGTATTTTCAATCCATTTTCTAAGATCTTTTCCACTAATTTCCTTATCTAAATATTTCTTCTTCATAATAGCTCCCTCTTTTTTATAGTTCTCAAACTTTTCAATTGCTTTTTCAGTACCATAATGAGAAACAGAACTAGCCAAAGAAAGATACCTTTTTCTATACATATCAAGTAATTCATCATCTTTTAATGATTTTTTATAACTTATTTGTTTTCCTAATTCTTTACAAGTCTTATTGTCTTTAAAAATATTATTACAATATTTAATATCCCTCAAATTTTCTGGAATAAAATACTTTCCACAGTTTTTACATTGCTTAATTATATGGCGTTTATCTGATATAAACTCTTTAAATTCAATTGCTAAAATACTTATAACATCAGAACTGCAAAAACAATATGGTATATTATACAAAGTTAAATTAAATCCACATAAATAATAGGGAATAAATGTGAAATCTAATGATAAATCATTTATTAATCCAGAAATTTCAATAATATTATTTACTAAACCATTATAGTTTTGTAAACGACTATAATGCTGTTTTTCATATTCATCATATAATTTTGGATATTTTTTCTTAAATAAATCAAGTCTTTTTTTGGCTAGCTTACTTTTCTGCTCAAAATATTCATCCCACTTTTTATCAAATTCTATTTCTTCAGGAGTAGCAGGTATATCATCATAATCTTCGTCAATATCATCAACAATTGATTTATCATAAGGCAAATTCAAATGCTTAAAAAATACATTTTGAACATTAATAAAATGTTCTTCTTCAGAACGCATAAGTTCGAATAATCCTAAAAGATAATCTTTTTTGTTTAATTCAAGACTAATAAAATTAATTCCAGATTTTATCTTTTCAGGATGTTTGGGACAATATAAAGATGCATAACAAAATTTTCTAATAAAATTGCCGAATGCCTGTACCTTTAAAATCTGTATTTAAGAAATTTAAAAGAAATGTTCCAATTGGCATAGCTTGACATCTAAATATAGGTTCAGAATAATAAATTTCCTCTGTCTCCTTTGTTTTATCTTTATGAATCATATCTCTATATAATAAAAATTCAGTATTGCTATTCCTATCAAAAGCAATATAAAAATACATAAAATACACTCCTATCAAACAACCACAAATCAATAAAAAATTTTTTCCTGTTGTATAGTGTTATTTCTAATATCAAACAATTATAATTGTATTACAAGTTGTTTGACAATATTGTATTACAAAATACCGTAAAAGTCAAAAATAGCACATTGAAAAATATACAAAATATAACTCATTTAAAAAGACATAGAATATTTTGTATCATAATTAGTTATAAGACATATAATGAAACTTCTGTCTGGCTAACATGATGTAAAGGGATAGCTTCTTAGAAAAGAAGAGGAGGGCAAATCTCCTATGTGAATGACAATTCACTTATAACTAATGAATAAAAGTAATAAAATTTATAGATTGATAATATGGTGTATTAAGGAGTTGGTGTTAGTGTGAATGATTATATAGAAGAAAAAACCACATATGCCATAGATAATCAAGAATATACTGTAATAGCACGAACCAAAAAAGATAATGACACAGAAAAAATATACAACATACTGAGTAGGTATGCTCTTCAAAAACTGAATAGCATTAATTAAAAGATAGTAATTATTTTGAAAAATGCTGGATATTATCAAAAAAATTTTGTATAATCCCTATTACATAAAGGAATAGTTACTATCACTAATAGAAAATTCCATTTTCTATTAGTTCAGAGATTGTACACAAATTTCTTTCAGAAATTTGGCACACGAACAAAGACGGGACATATTAATAATCTAATATATAAAAAATGTAATCATGTCCCTTTTGTTCTAATCAAAGAAAGGGAGAGTAACTATTATGGAAAATACAAAATATAAAGTAGCAGGTTATTTAAGATTATCAAAGGAAGATGGTGATAAAGAAGAAAGTGATAGTATTGTTAGTCAAAAAAGCATTATAGAAAATAAAATAAAAGAGTTGGGAAAAGAATTTGAATTATATGATTTATACATAGATGATGGATATACTGGTTTAAATACAGATAGACCTTCATTTAAAAAGATGATCACTGATATTGAAAACGGAATGGTAAATACTGTTATAACTAAAGACTTATCAAGACTTTCAAGAAATAGTTTTGAAGCTAACTATTACATAGAAATATATTTTTTAGAAAAAAATATAAGATATATTTCAATTTTGGATAATGTAGATACATATTTAAAAAATTCAAATAATGATATGATACAATTTAAAACTCTAATTAATGATTGGTATAGTAAAGATATTTCAAAAAAAGTAAGAAGCGGTGTATGGGCTAGAAAAGAAAAAGGAATGTATTTAGCAGCAAAAGCTCCTTATGGATATAGAAAAAGTAAAGATAATAAAAATAAATTAGAGATAGATAAAGAACAATCAAGAGTAATAAAAATGATTTTTAATATGTATGATGAAGGAACAAAGATTACTAATATTGCAAAGTATTTAAAAGAACAACAAATATATTGTCCAGATTATTACGATTTTGGAGGAGCTCAAAACGGAGATTATAATTGGAGAAATGAGGCTATTAGTAGAATCTTAAAAAACAAAGTTTATATTGGACATACAGAGTATGGTAAAAAGATTAATCTAAGCTATAAATCTAAAAAAGTAAAAATAATACCAAGAGAAGAATGGCAAATTGTAGAAAATACACATCAGCCAATTATTTCTAAAGAGCAATTTGAAAGAGTCCAAACTAAATTAAGTATTCATAAGAAAACAAGGCACAGAAAATATGAATGGAAATTAAATGGAATTGTATTTTGCAAAGAATGTAGAACCAAAATGGCAATTAAAGTAATTCGAGATAAAGATGGAAATATTAAGTCTAAAAAAATATATTGTGGAACAGCTGTAAGAAAGAATAATACAATTGATTGCAATAGAAAGTATAAATCAATTGATGAGACGATAGTTGAAAAAATAGTTATAGCAAATGTAAAAGAAAAATTAAGCAAAATAAGTAAAAGCGATAAATTAGAAAACTTAATTTTAAATCAGTATAATGAAAATAGTACAAAGATATATGATGATAATATAAAAATTCTCGAAAAGCAACTTGAAAAAACTGATAAGACAATAACTTCGCTATATGAGGATTATAAAAATGATATTATAGAAATTGATGATTATAAAAGATTTTATAAAACAGAAATAGAACGAAGAACAAACATAAAGAATAATCTTAATTCGATTTTAAAAGAGAAGGAAAAAAGACCAACAATAACAAAAGAAAAATTAATATCTATTATGAATGAATTATCTAATATTGAAAACTGGAACAGAGATAAATTATCTGAAATTATTTACAATATAGAAATAGACAGGGATAATCATATTTATATTAATTACAGATATAATGTTTTTGATAAAGTATAGTTATAGAATGGAATAACTATGAAAGAATACAAAGCAGGAATTTATTTAAGACTATCAAAAGAAGATACAAATACGAATAATAGTATAGAGGCACAAAGAGATATTACTTTAAACTATGCTAAAAAACATGATATTAGTGTAATTAATGAATATGTAGATAATGGATATTCAGGCATTTTAAACTCAAGACCAGCTCTAAATAAAATGATAGTAGATATTTTAAGAAAAAAAATAGATATGGTTATTGTTAAAGATTTATCAAGATTAACTAGAGATAAAAATAAAACAGGTTATTATACTGAAGTTTTTTTCCCAGATAATGATGTTAGACTAATTTCTGTAACAGAATTTATAGATAGTGGTGAAAGATATGAAATTGATGATACTATAATGCTAAGAGGAATAATGAATCAAAGTTATATTGCAGATATCTCCAAAAAGATAAAATCTGTAAAAACTGATATGAAGAAACAAGGAAAATATGTTGAAAAAAATGTATCTTATGGATATAAAAAAGATGAAGAAGATAAATACAAAGTAGTTATAGATGAAAAGGTCGCTGATAATGTAAAATTAATATATGAAATGTATTTACAAGGGTATTCACAAGGAGAAATTGCAAAATATTTAACTAAAATGAAAATTGATACACCAAAGAAATATAAAGGGCAAAAGGTAACAATTAATGAATGGCGAAGTGATAGTATAAGTAGAATTCTAAGAGATTCATTTTATACAGGCAAGATGATAATAAATAAAATATATACAGATTACAGAACAAAGAAAAAATATAAAACACCAAAAGAAGAATGGATTTTTAAAGATAATACACATGAAGCAATAATTTCACAAGAACAATTTGACAAAGTCCAAAAAATATTAGAAGAAAAGTTTTATAAACCTAAAAATAAATATGAGTATTTATTAAAAGGATTAGTATATTGTGGACATTGTAAATCCAGAATGCAATACAAATATAGAACAAGAACTAAAATAAGAAATAAGGTATTAGATAATCCTCAAAAATGTTGGTATTTTAAATGTAGAATGCTTTATAAATTCCCTAGTATATGTGATAAAGGACATACGATTATGGAGAGTACATTAAATGAAATAGTATTAAATGCTGTAAAACAAAAATTGAATACAATAAATATTGATATAGCTACAAATAAAATTACTGATGAATATAGAAAAAATGATATAACATATAAAGAAATGCAACTACTCAAAAACAATGAAACCAAAATAGATAATGAAATGAAAAAATTATATAGTAAAAGAGTAGATGAAAAAATATCAATAGAAGATTTTAAATTGCATTATGATGAACTCAAAAGTAAATTAAAAGAAACTAAAAAATCTTTAGAACAATTACAAGGAAAGAATAAAAGCAAAATATCAGAAGAAAATTTAAAGAAAATTGTTATGGATTTTAAACAAGGTAAAGAATTTACAAACGAAATATTAAAGCAACTAATAAACAGAATTGAAGTAT
Organism: uncultured Clostridium sp.; assembly: GCA_946578345.1. Lineage (GTDB taxonomy): Bacteria > Bacillota > Clostridia > TANB77 > CAG-508 > CALXVA01. The sequence continues at coordinate 20,886 of CAMOBD010000003.1, read as the reverse complement.
ATGAAGATAAGAAAGTTGAGATAGAATTTAACTTTTAACATAATCTAATTAAAATTAGATTTTTAATTAAATATTAAAATGCAGTAAAAAGCACCCATCAGATGAACGGTGCGGAAAGTAGTAATGGAGTGACAGAAGCACAAATAAATCTTGAAATTGCATTAAAATTACAAAAATTGCTTGAACAAAGTGGTTCTACTGTGATTTTAACACGTTCTGATGAAAATGAAATTTATGATGCAGGAAGTGATACAATAAGAGAAAAGAAAGTGTCTGATATGAAAAACAGAGTGAAAATTGGAAATGAATCAAGTGCAGATATATTTGTGTCAATACATTTGAATAAAATAGATCAATCACAGTATGATGGCTGGCAGACTTTTTATAAAACAAATAATGAAGAAAGTAAAAGGCTAGCCACGACTATACAAAATAACTTAAATGAAGCAATGCAAAAGGAAAATAGCAGAACACCAGCACAGCTTAATACAGTGTATTTAATGAAAAATGTAGAAATTCCAATAACTATTGTAGAATGTGGATTTTTATCAAATCCAGAGGAAGAAAGTTTACTACAGACAGATGAATACCAAGACAAACTTGCTTGGGGAATATATAACGGAATAGCGGATTATTTTTATAGAAACTAATTGCTACATTATTTTTGATTTTGTGTAAAACAACGGCTAAACTATGCTTGATTTCGTGCAAAATACCGGCTGAATTATTTTTGATTTTGTGATAGAATATAATTAATCTTGGAAAAGGAGATTGATTAATGAAAAGAAAAGTCTATAATGATTTATTAAAATGGAAAGAGGAAAGTCAAGGAAAAACTGCATTGCTAGTCGAAGGGGCTAGACGTGTGGGCAAAAGTTATATAGTAGAGGAATTTGCAAAAGAAAATTATAAAAGCTATATATTGATAGATTTTTCAAAAGTGTCAAACGAGGTAAAAGAATTGTTTGATAATTATTTAGATAACTTGGATTATTTATTTACGTATATTTCTAATTATTATGGTATAAAATTATATGAGCGTAATACCTTATTTATATTTGATGAAATACAGTTTTGTCCAAGAGCGAGAGGGGCTATAAAGCATTTGGTTGCTGATGGCAGATATGATTACATAGAGACTGGCTCTCTAATTTCAATTAAGAAAAATGTTAAAGATATTCTAATTCCATCAGAAGAAGAAATGATTAAAATGAATCCGATGGATTTTGAGGAATTTTTATGGGCAATGGGTAACGATACTTTAATGGATTTTATAAAAGTATGCTACGAAAATAAAAAAGAGATGGGACAGGCACTTCATAGAAAGGCAATGGACTATTTCAAAGAATATCTAATTGTTGGAGGAATGCCACAAGCGGTTTTAGAGTATAGCTCATCAAGAGATTTTGAAAGGACTGATAAGATAAAAAGAAATATTTTAAATTTATACAGGGAAGATATTAGAAAATATTCAGACGAGCTAAATCTAAAAGTTGAGCAAATAGTTGATACAATTCCATCTCAACTTCAAAAACATGAGAAAAAATTTAATATTTCTTCTCTAGATGAAAATGCTAGATATAGAAATTTTGAAGGAGCTTTTTATTGGTTATCAGATGCATGTTTAATTAATATTGCATACAATACAACTGAGCCAAATATTGGACTAGGACAAAGAATAGATAATAATAGTCTTAAATGCTATTTATTTGATACAGGACTGCTTTTATCTATGACATTTAATGAAAAAGCTATTATAAGTGAGGAAATTTATAAAAAAATATTATTTGATAAACTATCATTTAATGAAGGAATGATTTTGGAGAATATGGTATCTCAAATGTTAGTAGCAAATGGCAGAAAACTATATTTCTTTTCAAGGAATGATAGAGAAAATTCAGCTGAAACAATGAAGATTGACTTCTTAATTTCTTCAAATAAAGTAACATCAAAACATAATATTATACCAATAGAAGTTAAATCTGGGGAGAGATACACATTCTCTTCACTTACAAAGTTAAATAATAAATATAAGGATTACTTAGGAGAGTCAATAATAATTCATACAAAAGACTTAAAAGAAGAAGACAGAATATTATATATTCCCGTGTATATGACAGGATTGTTGTGATAAATGAGCAAAATCGTTGAATTTTAGCATAAAATATAGTATCATAGTCTTAGAAAGTAATTGAAAGATTGCTATGTTGGTGGCTAACTAGAAATAGTTAGTCATTAGTTCGTTTTATAAGAGATAAAATATGAAATTTGTAAATCAATAAAAATTATTGTGATTTTTAATTTGATTTGATATAATATTTTTGAAAAAATATATTTGTTTTACGGAGGAAAAATGGAGGATAGTTTATCAAAAGCATACGCAGAAGTTTTATTGATTTTATCATATATGGAACAAAAATATATTGATATGATACCAAAAAAATTATTAGAATTATTTAATGAAGAAAAAGATAAGAATTATCAGCCTAATATAAATCCTAATATATCTTTAGCAGAACAAAATTTGCAGAGAAAAACATTGGCATTATTAGCAATGTTAAATTTAAACTATTGGTGTAAAGATGAAAATGAAAAAAAAGAACTGTTAAAAATGTATTCTGAAAATGACAAAAAAATAGAGGCAGAAATGAGAGAAAGATATAATCCAGATAACTTATTTAAAAAGAGAGAAAAAGTAGAACAAAATAATGATTTTAAGCAGGAAAAGACAGAATTGATTGAATACAAAGAGAAAAATATATTTAGGAAAATTTTAGATAGAATTATGCAATTTTTAAAAAAGTAATTAGTAAAAGGATAAATTATGAGTAACTATAATTTTGGAAAGGTAGATATAGAATTTAATACTAATAAAATATTTTTGCTATCCCAGATATTATACAGAATAGAAAGTTTAGAAAGTAAAATAAATGAAGATAACAGCAAAGTATCATATTTAGCTAAAAGCCTTAATAATTTCAAAAAAGTAATTTTAGAAAATAAAAAAGGACTTGAAGAGTTTAATACTTTCAAAAACAATGCTGAAGAAAAAAATATGTGGGCTGAATATGGAGAATATATTGCTAGTTTTGCACAAACAAATATGGAAGAATTACAAGTAAAAAATCCTGAAATGGCAATAGCAATGAAAAATTTATTAGATACAGATTTTTTCCAAGAAGTTGAACAAATGAATGAAAAATATTCTAAAGAAATGGAAAAAAGGTTTATTGGACAAACACAAAATTATAAAGAAAATGCAGAGGACATTATAGGTAATACTAATGTAAAAAAAATTATATATATGCCATTTACACCTGAATTATTTAGTATAGAGCCTTGTTGCTTATCAGATAAAAATAATAATGGAGAGTTTGCAGTACAATTTACTATTCCAACAGATGAGAAAGAGTTTGAAGAAATGTTTGGAATGGAATATACAGAAGGAATAGAAAGTGTAATACTATTTCACGAAAAAATGCACGCAGATATACCAACAAGGAGCAAAGAAGATTTTAAAAATCCAATGCAAAGAGAACTAGATTCACACTTAAAACATACCATTATTGAATTATTGGCAAATGGAGAAATGGGAATAGGCATAGCAAATCATTCAAATTGCTTTCAAAGTGTATTTCATACAGGAAAAATACCATATAAAAATAGAACACTTAAAACTGATGATTTACAAGAGTTAGGAATTAAAGATAATGAATTACTACATACAGAGGCTAATGAAACGGTTTGGAATAATATAGAACATTTTTCAAAAGAAGATATGGGAATTATAAAAATAAGAGGAATGATGTATCCTTATGTTTTAATGTATAAGAATAGAAATAAAGCTCAACAATTAGAAACAGTAGAACAAGAAATTCAAAGAGACGCACAAGTGATAGAAAAAATTTATGGAAAAGAGTTTGCAGAAAAAATACAAAATACAGATTTTTTAAAAACTGTTCAAAGTAGTGTAAAACCATATAATAGTGTATTAGAATTTGCTGAAGGAATGTCAAGAGAGTCATTGGGTATTGAGCAAGTAAAAAAATTAGAAAATACTTTACAAGAAAATGGAGAAAATGATGAACGTTTAATAACACCAAGTACAATCGAACACGATACACAAAGAATAGGATTGCAAGAAATAAATAATGTTGTTCAAGAAATAAAGCAAACACAAAAACAAAAAGTAGAGCGAAAAGGACAAATTTCAAAATAATTGTAGAAAGGATAGATTTAGAATGAAAAATAAAAGTTTAGAAGAAATTGAAGAATTGGTGAAACAAGGAGATTTAGACGCAATGTGTGAATTAGCATATCGAAAGTTTGAGGGAGAGGGAATAGAAAAAGATTATAAAGGAGCATTTGAATTATATAAACAAGCAAGTGAAAAAGGTAGTATAAAAGGAACATACAATTTGGGAAATAGTTATTATTACGGAGATGGAACAGAACAAGATTTGAATGAGGCTTTTAAATTATATGAAAAAGCAAGTAGCAAAGGAAATGACAATGCTACTTATATGTTAGCAATTTGTTATTATTTTGGAAATGGTGTAGATAAAAATTTAGATAAAGCATTTAATTTATTTAGTGTTTTGGCAGAAAAAGGACAAGCAGATGCAGAATATTATTTATCTACTATGTATTATGGTGGAGAAGGAACAGAAAAAAATTTAGAAAAATCTTTTGAGTATATGAAGAAGTCAGCAGAGAGAGGATATGATAAAGCATATTTTTGGACAGGCTATAAATACCTTCAAGGCGAAGGAACAGAAGTAAATGATAAAGAGGCAATAAAATGGTTAGAAAAATCAGTTGAAGTTAATGATGATATGGGAAAATGGTTACTTGGAACTTTATATCTTGAAGGAAATGAGAATGGAATAGAAATAGAAAAAAATACAAAATATGGTTTAGAACTTTTACAAAAATCAGCAGAACAAGGAAATGAAAAAGCAAAAGAAGAATTAAAAAAAATAAAACAATAATAGATTGAATTGTTTATATTGGAGGAAAACAAATGTCGATGTTTGATAATATGATGGCATATTCAGAAGTATATGAAGTATTAAATCTAATGGAAGATGAATATAGAAAAAGAATACCTCAAAAAGTCATAGATTTTTTTGATGATGAGAGAATGAAAGAATATAAACCAGAAATAAGAGTGGATATTCCGTTAGAAGAACAAAATTTAAGAAGAGAAACAGTGATTTTATTAGTAATTTTAACAATTAACTACTGGTGTGATACAGAAGAAGAAAAACAATCTTTTATAAATGAATTAGAAAAAAATGAACAATTAAAAAAAGAGCTTGCAGAAAAATATAATCCAGATAATTTATTTAAAAACAGAAAACGAAACCATCTAGAAAATTTAGAACAGGAAAATACTAAAATAGTAGAATATAAGAAACAAAATTTTATACAAAAGATTTTTCAAAAAATAAAAAATTTTTTTAAAAAGTAGGTGGCAGAAATGGTAAAATTAAGTGAGATTCATGATAATGTTGAAAATCCTTTAGATAATCCTATAATATTGCAAAAAATAATAGAAGCTTATTCAAAATCTAATAGAACTGATATATTTGGTAGTAGCAATATATATGATTCATTAGTAAAGATGAATCAAACTAAGGATAATAGTAAAATTAATTTAAATGATAAAGAAATATTTTTAGTAGAAACATATAATCAATGGATTGAGAATGTATTAAATTTAGGAGAATTGGATATTAAACGATTAGAAGGTGCAGGAATAAAAGCAAAAGAAATGCAGGAATATCTAAAAACTTTTGGTAAAGTTTCATCAATGCAGGATATTCAAAAATTAACAGAAAATTCACTCTTTGATGATGAAAAAAATGGTTGGGAAGTTAATGATGGATGGGAACACATTAAATCAGAATATATATCAGCAAGGAAAGAAAGTAAAATCCCAGTAAAACATAGACTTTATGTTGGATGTCAAAATCAAGATATGTGGAAACTAGCTAGAGAATTTAAAAATAAATGTGAAAAACATCAAATACCATATTATTTTAAATTAGGCTCATCAAGTGAAAGAGATGATAAAATGGTAATTTATGCTGACACAGATAATTTATCTAATTATATAGGTATTTTACAAGAAATTGCACAAGAAAAGCCAGAGATTATACAAAGGTGTGGAGAACCTCCTGCTTTAACAGGAAAAATAGATGGGTGGATTGGAATTGGAGATGAACCACCATTAAAAGCAAATGGTAAAAATCAGTCATATAATTCAATAAGGGCAGATATATTTGAAAATGCAATTGAGGAAACACTTCTAGATAGTATTGCTGAATATAAAGGTAAAGATATTATATATAATGGAAAGCAGACTACATTTAATGATATATTTATTGAGCAAGCAATGAAAACTATAGTAGATAGACTGGATAAAGATAAAGAACATAATTTTACGCAATTATCTAATTATGGATTGAGAGAAGAAGATTTGTCAAATGTAAAATTTCAAGAACACATAAAAACTCATTTAAGAAAAAAAATAACAAAAGGGTTAGAAAAATTAGTAGAAGTGAAAGATAAAAAAGCAGAGCTAGGAACAAGTAATCGAAAAGCGATTTTTACTATTCCCACACGAGATGGAAAAAATATTTCAGTAGATACGATTGATATGGACAGTATAATAAAAAATATGATTCCAGTAATGCAACAAATTGACCAAAACTTTACTGAAAAGGTAAAGAACAAAATTCAAGAGAAATGCAGGCAAAATGGAATCGATGACACATTTTGTTTTCAAAAAGGAAGTAAAGAAAGATTTGAGAGTATAGATGCAGGAAAGAAATTACAAGCTGAAAGAAAGGCAAATATAAAGGAAAATAAAACAATAAATGATGAAAAAGTAGAAAGTAAAACAGCAGTAAGAGAAAAGAAAAACAAAAGAATAAATAGCATAGAAATAGTAAATATTTTAAATCCAGAATTGATGAAAAGAATGGTAAAATTGGCAAATGGCGTAGAAATACCTGTAAAACAATATATTCAAGAGGTAGTAGCACCACATATTCCAAGTAATGGTAAATTTATATTGAAAAGCAATAATCAAGAAATATCAGCGAAACAATTTATAGAAGAAACTGTTATGGTCGAAGGTCAAGAGAAATATAATGGAGATATAAACGCATTATTAGAAGAAATGACAGTTGCGAATAATGGAATTATAAATATTGATGGGAAAGATATAAAAGCAATAGACATAGTAGACAGTTTAAATCCAGAATTGATGGAAAGAATGGTAAAATTGGCAAATGGCGTAGAAATACCTGCAATGCAATATATTCAAGAAGTAGTAGCACCACATATTCCAAGTAATGGTAAATTTATATTAAAAAGCAATAATCAAGAAATATCAGCGAAACAATTTATAGAAGAAGCTGTTATGTTTGAAGGTCAAGAAAAATATAATGGAGATATAAATGCACTACTAGAGGCAATGACAGTAGCTAATGATGGAACTGTATCAATTGATATGGTATCAAAAGATGGGCATAAGCTAGAATTAAAACAAGAAGAAGGATTATCACAAGCACAATCTGAAAGAAAACAAGAAGAAAAAGAGATTGAAGAAAGAGAAGAACAAAGAATAGAAATACAAGGTGAATTAAAAGGAACTGCAACAAAAAACTATTTAAAAAGACAAGTTGTCTCAAGAAAAATAGGTAAATCTGAAAAAGCACAACAAGAAATGGATATAGCTAAAAACCAAAGAAAACGCTTGTTATTTAAAAAATCTAGAGAAGGAGTAGAACTATCACAAGAAGAAAGACTAATGCTTGAAGAAATGGAAAGACAAAGAATGCAAGCAGAATATACATATAAAGATAAAAGAGAAAATAAAAAATGGCAAGGACAACTACACTAAAAAATATAGATAATTAAATCAATAAATAGAATAGATGTTACCATTTCAAATTCTAATAAAGCAAACAAAGCTGAAATAGAATATAGATTGCTACATGAACGAAGAAACAAGGAGATTACAAATTAAACATACGTGCTGCAGGAATGTTTGTGCATAATAATAAAGTACTTGTACACAAAGATAATAGAAAGAATCATTGTTGTTTGCCAGGAGGAAGAATAGAAATAGGAGAGAACTCAGAAGAAACAATAAAAAGAGAAATTAAAGAAGAGCTAGGAAAAGAAATAGAAATAATTGATTATATAGCAACGATAGAAAATTTCTTTGAAATGGAAGGCAAAAAGTATCATGAATTCTATTTTTTATACAAAGTAGAGTTTGCAAATGACGAAGACAAAAAGATTGATTATACAATGCATAATGTAGAAGGAAAAGAATATTTGCATTATGAGTGGCTTGATTTAGATAAAATAGATACGTATAACATTTTACCACAATGTCTAAAAGAAATATTAAAGAATGAAAAATCTCCAGTTCATGTGATTAATGATGATTTAAAAAATGCAAAATAAAAAATGAATAAAATTACACTTCTTGGAAAGAATATGTAAAAAAGCATATTGACAAGGAGTGAGCAAAAGGGGACGGGCTTGTTTTGTAAAAATACTTTATCAACGTTTGGCGAAAAATGCACAATGAAACATTCAAAAAATGCACAATAAAATGCTCAAAATCTGCACAATAAAATGCTCAAAATTTGCACAATACATATTGAAAAAGAAATAAAAATATGATATCCTGTAAAAGAGGTGAAGTGAATGAAATTAACCAAAAAAGGATATATGACAAGAATAATAGATAAGGCAATAGAAGAAAATTTAAAAATCTTTGGGGCAGTTAGTATAGAAGGACCAAAATGGTGTGGAAAAACATGGACAGCTTTAAATCATGCAAATAGTGTAGTATATCTAAATAATACAGCAGATAATTTTAGAGAAAAACATCTAGCTGAAATGGATGTTAATCTAGTTTTAGATAAAGATAAGCCAGAACTTATTGATGAATGGCAAGAAGTACCTTCAATATGGGATGCAGTAAGATTTAAGTGTGACCAAGATAAAGAAAAGGGAAAATACATCCTAACAGGTTCAAGCGTTCCAGTAAGTGATAAAATACACCATTCTGGAGCAGGAAGAATTTGCAAAATGAAAATGTATACAATGTCTTTGTATGAATCAGGAGATTCTAGTGGCGAAGTATCTTTAAAAGATTTATTTGACAACAAAGTGAAAAATAAATTAGTAAATAAGGTAGAGTTAAAAAGGTTAGCAGAATTAATTGTAAGAGGGGGATGGCCTGAAAGTATTGAGCTTGGCGTAGAGGGAGCTATGAAAATAGCCCAAAGTTATATTCAAGCAGTATTAGATAAAGATATAATTGAAATAGACGGAGTGAAGCGTGATAAACAAAAAATGGAAATGCTTTTAAGATCTCTTGCAAGAAATGAAAGTACCATTTCTACTAACAATGTATTAATAAAAGATATTGATAATAATATTACAGAAGAAGATGTTACTATAAGTAGAAATACGGTTACAGACTACTTGGATGTATTAAATAGATTACATTTAATAGAAAATCAAAATTCTTTTATGTATAAAATACGTTCAAGATTAAATGTGGGAAAAAATCCTAAGAGACACTTTGTAGATCCTTCATTAGGATGTGCTATTTTAAATATTACCCCAGAAAAATTGATAAATGATTTAGAAACAATGGGACTATATTTTGAAGCTTTATGTGAAAGAGATTTAAAAATTTATGCAGAAAGCATAAATGCTAAGTTATACCATTATAGAGAGAATGATACAGGTTTAGAAGTTGATAGCATAGTAGAAATTGCTGATGGAGAATATGGGGCAATAGAAATAAAATTAGGTGCAAACAAAGAAGAAGAAGCAGTAGCAAGTTTAAAAAGATTTTATGAATTAGCCGAAGTAAAACCTAAATTTATGTGTGTAATTTGTGGTTTGTATGATGCAGTTATAAAAAGACCAGATGGAATTTATGTGTTACCTATAACAGCCCTAAAACCATGATAAAATGAGGTTTGTCTCAAATTTATCACAAAAATGAATAAAAATTACACTTCTTGGAAAGAATATGTAAAAAAGCATATTGACAAGGAGTGTAATTTTTTTGAAAACTTATAGAATGTTAAATACAAAAGGTGCTGTTTTAGACAAGTATCAATTAGAAAGTTATTTGGAAAAACTAGCATCAGACCATGTTTTAAAAGAAAAATCAGATAAAAGTACGTACCCAATTCCAAGGATGCAGGAAAATTTTGTGGCGATAACAGAAACATATAATTTGCTAAATGAGCATATTAAGCTAAAAATACCAATACATCCAGCAGGAGAATGGTTATTAGATAATTATTATATTATAGATGAAGCTGTAAAAGGTATAGAAAAAAATTTATCATTAAAAAAGTATAAAAATTTTTTAGGAATTGCAAATGGAGTAAATTATGGATTTGCAAGAATTTATGTGCTTGCAAATGAAATAGTTTCATACACAGATAGCAAAATAGATGGAAATTTGCTTTCAGATTTGCTAAAGAGTTATCAAGAAAAGAAAAAACTTAGTATGGATGAAATATGGAACATCGGAATATTTCTTCAAATTGCTATAATAGAAAATATAAGGCAGATATGTGAAAGAATATATACAGCGCAATTACAAAAATATAGAGTAGAAAATATTATCGAAAGATTGGTAGAAAATAAATCAAAAGATGAACTTAAATTCAACAAATTAAATGAGTACAAAGCAAAAGTAAAAGAGTATGGAGAAATGAAATATCCGTTTATTGAATATATGTCATATAAGTTAAGACAGTTTGGAAAAAGAGGTTATCCTTTTTTAAACATTTTAGAAGATCAAGTTAATAAAATGGGGATAGACATTTCTGAGGTTATAAAAAAAGAGCATTTTGATATAGCTGTAAAAAAAGTATCTATGGGAAATTCAATAACTAGCATAAAGAACATCCAAAGAATAAATATGACTGAAATTTTTGAAAGTATAAATCAAGTTGATGATATATTAAAAAAGGATCCTGCAAATGTATATGACAAAATGGATTACAGAACGAAAATCTATTATAGAAATAAGATACAGGAGATTTCTAAAAAAACAAAAATCTCTGAAATATATATAGCACAAAAATGTTTAGAACTAGCAAATGTAAATGAAGGGAAAAAAGCACATATAGGATATTATTTGATTGATAAAGGATACTATGAGTTATTAGGATTATTACAAAATAAAAAAGTAAAGGAAATTCCTAATGACAAAAAAATGGGAGTGTATATTATTTGTAAAATAGCAATATGCTTGATATTGTCAACTTTAGCTGGAGTCTATGTTCATGCACAAACACAAAATATATGGATCACATTAATTACGATATTACTTATCTATTTACCAATTGAAATGATACTTAAGCAAATTTTACAGTATGTGCTGAGCAAAACGGTCAAGCCTAAATTAATACCAAAACTTGACTTCCAAAATGGCATACCAGAAGATGATAGCACGTTTGTAGTAATACCTACAATAATATCAAAACCAGAAAAATTAGAAGAGATGATGAAAAAGCTAGAAGTATATTATATAGCAAATAAAAGTGATAATCTATATTTCGCTCTTTTAGCTGATGTGACAGCAAGTAGCAAAGAAGAGGAAGAGTTTGATGAAGAAATTGCAAAAAAAGGTATAGAGTTAGCAGAAAAACTTAATAAAAAATATCCTGATAACAAATTTCCTAAATTCCATTTTATATACAGAAAGAGAAAATGGAATGATAAAGAGGAATGTTATTTGGGTTGGGAGAGAAAAAGAGGACTTTTAACTCAGTTTAATGAATTTATATTAAATGGAGACCACAAAGATGACTTTCGAGTAAATACTATGGATTTAAATAAAATGCCTCACATAAAGTATGTTATAACACTTGATGCAGATACTGAACTTGTTCTGAACACTGGGATAGAACTTGTTGGAAGTATGGCACATGTTTTAAACAAGCCAGAAATAAATAATGGAATTGTAACAAGTGGGCATGGTATAATTGGGCCACGAATTGGAATTGGATTAGAAGCGGCACATAGAGATAAATTCACACAAATATATTCTGTTTCACCTGGAACAGATTCATATACAAATGCAATTTCAGATGTATATCAAGATAATTTTGAAGAAGGAATTTACACAGGAAAAGGAATATATGATTTAGAAGTTTTTGAACGAGTTTTAAAAGAAGAAATACCAGAAAATACTGTACTTAGTCATGATTTGCTAGAAGGCTCTTATTTAAGATGCGGGTTAGCATCTGACATTATGCTAATGGATGGATATCCAACATCATATTTAAGTTATAAAACAAGACTTAGTAGATGGACAAGAGGGGATTGGCAAATCAGCAGATGGTTACAATCAAAAATAAAAGATAAAGATGGAGCCCAGAAGAAAAATCCTTTAAATTTAGTATCAAAATATAAAATCTTGAACAATTTAGTAAAAAGTTCTTTTGAAATAATTGCACTGGTTTTTATACTATTCCTATTAATACTAGACTTGTTTACAAACATTAAAATATGGCCATTGATGACAATTGCAATACTTTCAATAATTATCCCATCAGTTATGGAGATAGTAAATAGAATAATATACAAGAAAGATGGGGAAACTTATCAAAGGACATTTAATAAAGGAATTACTGGAATTAAAGCAAGTGTTATAAGGGGAATTTTAGATATAGGGCTATTACCAGACAAGGCATACACAATGTTTAGCTCGATTATGAAGACAATTTATAGAATGTGTTTTAGTAAAAAGCATTTACTTGAATGGACAACTGCTGAAGAGGCAGAAAGAAATTCAAAAGAGGACTTATTTTCGTACTACAAAAGTATGCTTGCAAATCTAGTAATTGGAGTAGTTTTACTAATATTTTCATATAAAAATCCGCTAGTTATAGCTTTAAGCGTTTTGTATATTATTACACCAGGAGTAATGAAAATAATTAGTAAAAAACAAAAAAAGGTATTTCCAATAGAAATTTTGAATAACCAAGAGAAAGAATATATAAAAGAAATTGGTCAAAAAACATGGAATTATTTTAAGGAAAATATAAATGAAAAATCAAACTTTTTACCACCTGATAATTATCAAGAAGACAGAAAAGAACAAATAGTGTATAGGACTTCTCCAACTAATATAGGACTTGGACTTCTTGCAGTTGTAGCAAGCTATGATTTAGGTTATGAAAGTTTGGAAGATACTATAAATTTACTATCTAAAATGATTGATACTATATCAAAGCTCCAAAAATGGAATGGACATTTATACAATTGGTATGATTTACAAACATTAAAACCACTTGTACCAAAGTATGTATCTACAGTAGATAGTGGAAACTTTGTAGGATATTTGTATACTTTAAAGCAATTTTTAGAAGATGTGCAAAGTGGGGAAAGTGTAGGAGAAGAATTAAAACAAACTTCAAATGAAACAGATACAGAAAATAGGAAAGAAGAGAAAAGAAATAACAGAAGTGAAGAAGAAAAGGGCAATGAAAATGCAGAGACAGAGCAAGAAGAGATAAGAGAAAAAAGAAAGAGAGAAGAACTAACTGAAAAAATAAATTTAATGTTGCAAATAATAGATAACACAATTGAAAATACAGACTTTTCATATTTATACAGTGAAGAAAATAGAATTTTCTCAATAGGATTCAATGTTGAAGATAATGCTCTAACCCCTTCGTATTACGACTTATTAGCATCTGAAGCAAGACAAGCAAGCTTAGTAGCAATTGCAAAAAAGGATGTTCCTGCTAAACATTGGTACAATTTGAGCAGAACTTTAACCATATTAAATAAATACAAAGGACTTATATCTTGGTCAGGAACTGCATTTGAGTATTTAATGCCAAATATAAATATACCACAATATCCTGGCAGCATCATAAACGAATCTAGTCAATTTGCTATAATGTCACAGCAAGAATATGCAAAGAAATTAGGAATACCATGGGGAATATCTGAGGCAGCATTTAATTTAAGAGATTTAAACAACAATTACCAATACAAAGCTTTTGGAGTGCCATGGCTTGGACTTAAAAGAGGATTGGCAGATGAAATGGTTGTGTCTTCATATGGTACAATCTTAGCAATAAATGATTATCCAATCGAGACAATTCAAAATCTTAAATTACTAGAAAAAGACGGAATGTATGATAAATATGGATTTTATGAATCAATTGACTATACGCCAAGCAGATTAAAAAAAGGAGAAAAAAGTGAAGTAGTTAAAACATATATGGCACATCATCAGGGACTAATTCTGCTTTCAATAGATAACTTGTTTAATAAAAATATTCTTCAAAAAAGATTTATGCAAAATCCGGAGATGCAATCAGTAGAAATACTTTTGGAAGAAAAGATGCCAGCAAATGTAATAATAACTAAGGAGCAAAAAGAAAAAGTAGAAAAGGTTAAAAACGTAGATTATGAGACATATGCAGTAAGAGAATATAACAAACCATATGATAAATTAAGTCATATAAATGTTATATCAAATGAGGATTACTCAGTAATAATCGACCAAAAGGGAGATGGATATAGCAAATACAAAAATATTGTAATAAATAGATTTAAGCAAACAGATGATGTTCAGCAAGGTATTTACTTCTTCTTCAAAAACATAAAAACAAAAAGAATTTGGAGTTCTGGTCAAAAAAATTATCTAGCAGAAGCTGATAAATTTTCAGCATACTTTTCTCCAGATATGAGTAAATTCGTAAGACAAGATGGCGGAGTAGAAACTACCACAAAGATAGTAGTAATGCCAGATAGCCCTGTTGAAATAAGAAAAATTGAACTTAAAAACTTAGGAAATTCAGAAGAGACAATAGAAGTAAACTCAGTGTTTGAGCCTATACTTTCATCATTAGAGCAAGATTACTCTCATAAGGCATTTAATAATTTGTTTTTGACTTTTGAATTTTTGGATGATACAAATACAATTCTAGTAAAGAGAAAAGCGAGGGACGAAAGGAAAAGCGATGTTTATATGGCAGTGAATTTGTACACTGAAGATGACACAATAGGAGAACTAGAATACGAAGTAGATAAAGAAAAATTTGTAGGAAGGCAAAACGTTGAACTCCCTATAGCTGTAGAAAATTCAATACCGCTTGGTAGAAAAGTTCAAATGACAACTGACCCAATAATTGCAATGAGAAGAACTGTGAAAGTGGCTCCAGAGGGGAAAGTTGTGTTAAACTTGATTATTTCCGTATCTGAAGATAGAGAAGAAGCAATAAATTTAGTAAAAGATAATATGAATAATGAGAAAATAGAAAGAAATATGAATTTAGCAAGAGCTAAAGTAGAGGCAGAATCAATGTATTTAGGAATTAAAGCAAAGGATATTGAAAAATATCAAAATATGCTTAAGTATTTGATTTATCAAAATCCTTTAAAACTACTTATGTACAAATCAAAAATTCCAGAAGAAGCACCAACAGCCGAACTATGGAAATATGGTATTTCTGGAGATTTGCCAATTTTGCTTGTAAAAATAAAAGACAGTAGTGATATATATGTTGTGAAAGATGCACTAAAAGCATATGAATATTTTAGAGTGAAAAATATAAATATAGATTTAGTAATATTAAATGAAGAGAAGAAGACATATGAAAACTATGTTTATGAAGATATACAAAGTGCAATTTTAGACAAGAATTTAAGCTATTTGCAAAACATTAATGGAGGAATACATGTATTAAGCAATGTAGATAAACCATCAAAAAGAATTATAGAATTTAGAGCAAATCTTTTGATAAATGCACATTTGGGAGGAATAGCAAGACAAATAAAAGATTTTGAGGAAGAATATATTGACAAGATAAAAGAAATAGGAGAAGAGAGCGATAGACATCAAATCTGCGAAGATGAATTCCAAAGAGATAATTTAGATGCAGATTCTCTTAAATACTATAACGAATACGGTGGATTCTCACAAGATGGAACAGAGTATTTAATACTAGTAAATAAAGATGAAAAACTTCCTACAGTATGGTCAAATATCATGGCAAACGAGAAGTTTGGAACAGTTGTAACAGAGGGATTAGGTGGATATACTTGGTATAAAAACAGCAGATTAAATAGATTAACTGCATGGAATAATAACCAAGTAACAGATGTACCATCAGAAATAATATACCTTGAAGATCTGGAAAGCAAGAAGATGTGGACAGTTTCAGTAAACCCTTGCCCAGACAATAATGATTACTATATAACTTATGGATTTGGATATAGCAAATATATGCATACAAGTAATGGCATTTATCAGGAATTAAATGTTTTTGTGCCAAAAGGGGACGGGGTTGTTTTGTCCTGTCCTGTGTCCAACCAAAATGGTGGCTCTGTTTTAGCTGACCAGAAGTACAGTACAAAAGAAGAAAGTGTAAAAGTTCAAATACTACATCTAGAAAATAAACTGGCTAAAAAGAAAGAATTAAAACTAGTGTATTATATAAAACCAGTACTTGATGAAGATGAAACTAAGTCAAATGGATATATAGAATTAGATTACAATGCAAATATGAATTTGATAACACTTGAAAATAAAACAAAAGAACTTACAAATAGGACAATTATGTATATAGCTTGTAGCGAAAAAATATTATCATATACAGGAAGTAAAAAATCATTTATTGGAAAAGGAACTATAAAAAATCCGGAGGGAATAAGAAAATTAGAACTAGATAAAGAGAATTCTCTAGGAAAGGATGGAATAGTCGCAATTGAGCTTAAAATCGATTTAGAGGCATTTGAAAGAAAAAATGTAGTAATTACACTAGGCGCTGATGAAAACATCTTAAATTTGAAAGATGTGGCATATAAATATAGTAATGTAAATAATGCGATAAGTGAACTTGAGAAAACAAAGAGATACTGGAAAGAAACACTGGGAAATATACAAGTAAATACACCAGTAGAATCAATGAATATACTTTTAAATGGATGGCTTTTGTATCAAACTCTTTGCTCAAGAATGCTTGCAAGAAGCGGATATTATCAATCAGGTGGTGCATATGGATTTAGAGACCAACTTCAAGATTGCATTGGACTAAAATATATCTCTGCAGAATATTTGAAAAGGCAAATTATAAAACACAGTGAACATCAATTTATAGAAGGAGATGTAGAGCACTGGTGGCATGAAGAAACATCAAGGGGAATACGTACCAGATTTTCTGATGATTTATTGTGGCTACCATATATGGTTGCAGAATATATTAAATTCACAGGAGATACATCAATACTTGATATAGAAACAAGCTATGTAAAGGGACCGATTTTGGAAGATGGCGTTGATGAAAGATATGATTTGTATTTGCCAACTGAAGAAAAAGAAAGTATATATAAGCATTGCATAAGAGCGATAGAAAGATCATTAAATTTTGGAGAAAATGGTCTTCCTAAAATAGGCTCAGGAGATTGGAATGATGGATTTAGCACAGTAGGAAATAAAGGAAAAGGAGAAAGTGTATGGCTTGGATTTTTCCAATATCTTGTGTTAGATAAGTTTGCAAAAATTTGTGAGGAGTACAGCAAGAGGCATGAAAGCGAGGAAAATAATAATATAAATTCTGCTCAAGAGTCAGAAGAATTGATAAAGGAAAAAGAAACAACGGCCGTAGAAATTGAAAGAGCAAATAAATATAGAAAAATAATGGAAGATTTAAAAAGACACTTGAACACAAATGCATGGGATGGCAGATGGTATAAAAGAGCATTTATGGATGATGGAAATGTACTTGGAAGTATGCAAAACGAAGAATGTAGAATAGACAGTATTGCACAAAGTTGGGCAACAATTTCAGGAGCAGGAGATAATGACAAAAAATATATTTCAATACAAGCTCTAGAAAATCATTTGGTTGACAAAGAAACAGGAATAATTAAATTACTAGACCCACCATTTGAAAAAAGCAAACTAGAGCCAGGATATATAAAAGCATATATTCCAGGAACAAGAGAAAATGGAGGACAGTATACACATGGCGCAATTTGGGCAATATGTGCAGAGGCAATACTTGGATTTGGAGATAAAGCAGTAGAATACTTTAGAATGATAAACCCAATAGAACATGCAAGGACTAAGGAAGAAGCCAAGAAATATAAAGTAGAGCCATATGTCATAGCAGCAGACATTTATGGAGGAAATCTAGCAGGACGTGGCGGATGGACTTGGTACACAGGCTCTAGCAGCTGGATGTATGAAGCAGGAATAAAATATATATTGGGATTAAATATAGAAGGAAATATGCTAAAGATTAAACCAAATATCCCAGCAAATTGGAAGGAATATAGTATCAGATATAAATATGGAAATAGTATATATAATATAAAAGTAAAAAATGAAAATAGTGAAGCGGAAAAAGGTGTATTTCTAGATGGTAAGAGATTAGAAAAACCAGAAATAATACTAAACGGAAATGGTGGAGTATATAGTGTGGAAGTGAGAAAATAGGTAACGAGTCGTTGCTATTTAATGGTTTTCGAATTATATAGGTCCTACAACGGTAGTTCTAATTAAAATAGACTCGCTACGTCCCGACGGAGCTCCCTGCTCCGCTCACCTATTTTAATTAGAAGCTCCCTGCGCGGACTTTAAATTCATTCTAACCATTAAATAGCAACGACTCCTCCCTATTTTCCACCAATTAAACCTTGACAAACAGAAAAAGTATTATATAATAAGAAAAAAATAGACGTATTCCAAATATGGAAAGGGGAAGAAGATAGATGGGAACAGATGAAGCAAGAAATTATAGAGAAAGTATGAGATATAGACTTAATCAAATGGGAGCTCACGATGTACAAAGAAGAGATCAAAAAGAGCCAAGAGAAACGTATTATGCTCCAAAAGGTACGACAAAAAGAGCAATGTCAAGTAAGAAAAAAAGAAGAGTTGCATTAAGAGTGGGAGCGTTAATTTTAGCTGCTGGAATAGGCATTCGTGGTGTTGGTACTGCTATAGAAAGTGGAATTTCATATGTTGGATCTTTAAAAGATGGTGGAGAAAAACAATCAATTACTCAACTACAAGAAAAAGGAGTGGATTTGAGTAAACTTGGATTGGAAAGAGACACTATTGAAGAAATGGAAATATATGATGGATATTTTGCAAATACTGATTTTAGTGATTTAAATGTTACAGAAAATGATGTACTTTCAATTTTACGAGGAATAAATGCAATAAATGAAAATGTGATAAAAGATAAAATGGCTAATATTGAAGGTCTTGATAGGACAAGTATAGACTTTGATACTACTTTTGATGGAAAATATTATGGACAATTAATAGTAAAAGAAGGCTTAGGAAGTAGGCATATATATTCAGGAGCTGCTAAAATGCCATTAGGAATAGGTCAAAGTAACTCATTATCAGATGAAATTTCTGATTCCATTGTTCAATCAATGCAAGAGTATACTAACTTAGCTATTGATTTAAGGGAAGATAGAATAAGTAAGCTGAATGCAGTTAAAAAGCTTAAAGCAATGTATGAAGATGTAACAAAACTGGCAACAAAGCAATTTGTGAAAGACGGAAAAGGTAATATAGAAGCAATAGAGTATGATGAGAATGTAAAAAATATTGATGACAATGTAAGGTAATAAATTTTGTTACCACTATAAAAAAACTGCTCTTCCCGACCACTTTTTAGTACTTGCATACAAAAAGTGGTTGGGAAGAGGCACAAAAATAAAAAAATTTTAAAAACTACTTGCATATTTATTTATTTATTTGTATAATAATAGTAGTAGAGAAACTGGTGATAGTTTCTCAATGGGGTTCGTAATTGTGCGGACGGTAGTAGCTGATTTTGTCGGCTACTATTTTTACGGAAAAATTTTAATTCCCTTGTTATTATAGTCTGGATATTTATCTATTTTATCTTCAATAGCTAAGAAAGCCTTATCTTTTTTATTATTTCTAACATATTTATGAATAGGGTATGAAGATAGGTCAGCTATTTCTAAACCAGAAAAAGTATTATCATATTCATTGTTCCATTTAGGATTGAAATAAATACCTAAAATTCGATTTGATAATTCATTAGAGGTAATTTTTCTTATGCCTGTTTCAAATATAATATGTTTCATTTCGTTTAGTAATATATAATCTTCGTCTTTTCCTCTAGCTTCTAACATAACGATACCTTTGCTATTGCCTTTCATAACATAGATATATCTTTGTAATAAAAAACACATAGCAGTATTATAAACATTATATTGATAATGTTTTAATAAGTAGTCTTCTTTGTTTATAGTGACAGATATTATTTTATAATCTAGTCCCTTTAGTAAATCTGTAAGAGATAATATGAAACTATCATAGTTAATTAAATTTATGTCAAACGCTGATTCCTTTCTTCTAATTTCACGGGAATGAAAGCAAACTTTTTTAAAATTGTTTTTATACAAATAGCAGCCATTCTCCCAGTATTTATTTTTTAAAGTATCTATTTGTTGACGAGCAATAGCATACTGTTCTCTAGTGAAAATTACACCTGTAACAGTAAAAAATTTGTTGTTATCATCAACCTTATTACCTTTAGAAATACGTTTTAAAATATCTTTAATATCACTATTTCCGTTTTCATCTACAAACATTACATAGTCTATATCCTTTGACCAAGTCATAATTTTGGATGGTTTTTTAGTCCACTCTTGTTCTAATTTCATTATTTCTTTCTCCTACAATAATTTATTTAATGATAAATATTATATAATAAAATTAATAATATGTAAAGTAAAAAGCAATATGTGATAGTGTCAAGTTTTTTCGGGGAAATTGATTTTTTTATTTTTGCCCCTCAAAAT
>CAMOBD010000002.1 GCA_946578345.1 uncultured Clostridium sp. | reverse complement strand
TTTGGGACATTTTCAAAAGTTATTACTTAAGACATTATCATAAATTAATCATATATTTTTTAATTTTTTTCCACGTTTTTATTGACTTTTTCTAAAAATAATGCTAATATATATATTGCATTTGATTTGGGTCAGTAGCTCAGCTGGATAGAGCAACGCCCTTCTAAGGCGTGGGTCGGGGGTTCGAATCCCTCCTGGCTCACCAAACAATGCTTATATCATAAATAATTTTTTATCAAACTTTTATTTTCATTTGTATGTAAGTTAAATTTTCTCAGTTTTTATAATAATCCTTTAAAATTATTAAATAATTTTAGTTTAACAGCTTATAATATAATAAAAGGCTATAATATTTAAGTCGTATTGACATTTTTTGCAATATGGTATATACTATGTATATACGAAAGGAGTCGATAAAAATGACAACTACTATTCAAAAATGGGGAAATAGTCAAGGAGTAAGGATACCTAAAATACTATTAGACACTGTTAATTGGTCTGAGAATGAGAAAATAGTAATTATTGCAGATAATGGGAAATTAATTATTGAAAAAGCAAAAGAACATAAAGGAAAAAATATAAAAGAATTATTTAAAGATTATAAAGGGAATTATGAACCAATTGAAATTGACTGGGGAGAACAAAAGGGAGAAGAAATATGGTAAAACAAGGAACAATTATAAAAATAAATTTTAATCCACAAGCAGGACATGAACAGGCTGGATATAGGCCGGCTGTTGTAATAAGCAATGACATATTTAATGATAAAACAAAATTATCTATTGTTTGCCCTATTACAAATACAAATAATCATTTTCCTTTACATATCCCATTAGATAATAGAACGAAAACAACAGGCGTAATATTATGCGAACATATAAAGGCACTAGATTTAAACAGTAGAACATATCAAGTAATAGAGGATTTGCCCAAAGATATATTAGAAAATGTTATAGATATTGTTTATTCTGAAATAGAGCAAATATAAAAAAGTGACTTCACAATATGTGCATTTTGCTCCCCAAATTTGCAAAATATGGTAATTTATGATATAATAATATTTGTACCAAATTATAAAGGAGGGAAAGTCCGATGCAGCAGATTAGAAATTATGGGCATCAGGTTGACAGACCTGATGTCGATGAACTAATTTATGGAACCGATACAGGTTCACAATCTACAAAGTAAACGGATAACCCCGCAAAAGCGCTGGAGACTTCAGCGCTTTTGCCATTTTATTATTTACTTTATCAGTTGGAATTTATTATGTTTTTTCCATTTTCTTACATTTTTATATTATATATATTGATTTTTTTGCATAAATATATTATAATTATCTTTATTCAAAATTTTGTTGGAGGTGTAATAAATATGAATGCAAAGAGAGAGAACAACTATATTACGCCAGATTCTGCTACACTGCGGCAGAGTAGCAACTCCCACAATATGAATTGTAGTATTTCAATACCTTGCAGTCTGATGATGACTACAGTTTGTCCTCATCCTGAATGCAACGGATATGAGAGAATGTGTTCTTTGTGGAAGACGCACAGTTCGAAATGAACTTTATAAAAGGAGCAAGCACTCAAATTTGAGTTTGCTCCTTTTTTCTAGCTTTGTTTTAACTTTTCGTTCTCTATTTGGAAAAGAATTAAATTTTTCAAACATCATCTTTCCCAGAAAGCCTTGTATCCTCTATAAGCCTCATATAAATCAAATTTGCTTGTTACTTCATATGGTGCATGCATTGAAAGTACTGACACTCCACAGTCTATTACGTCTATTCCTTTATTTGCAAGGATGTATGCGATTGTACCTCCTCCTCCAATGTCTACTTTTCCAAGTTCAGTAATTTGATATCTTATATCATTAGCTTCAAATATTCTTCTTACTTCTGCTACAAATTCTGCATTTGCATCTGACGCACCTGATTTTCCTCTTGCTCCAGTATATTTGTTTAATGCTATTCCTCTTCCCATAAATCCTGCATTATTTCTATCTGATACACTTGCATATATTGGGTCAAATCCAGCATCAACATCTGCAGATAACATTTTTGAATTACAAAATACTTTTTCTAATAAATCTGGTTTATTTACTCCCAATTTATTTAGTATTTCTGCCATAAACATATCAAATACATGTGATTCCATTCCTGTATTTCCCATGCTTCCTATTTCTTCTTTATCTGATATTATGCAGACTGCTGTTTTATTTGGTGTTCCTTGTATATCCATTAATGCTGTTAATTCTGTGTATACACATATTTTATCATCTTGCCCATAACCTGCTACCATACTCTCATCAAAGCCCATACTTCTGCATTTCATAGCTGGAACTAATTCAAGTTCTGAGCTTAAGAAATCAACTTCTGTAATTCCATATTTTTGATTAAGTATGTTTAATATATTTAGTTTTACTGCTTCTGGAACGCCCTCAGCATATGGTATACTTCCTATTAAAAGATTTAAGTCTTCCCCATCAATTCCATTTTTTAATTTCTTTTCCATTTGATCTTGAGCTAAATGTGGCAATAAATCTGTTATTGTAAATATTGGGTCATTTTCATCTTCTCCTATATTTACTTCTATTTTTTCACCATTTGACTTAACTATAACACCATGAATGCTAAGTGGTATTGTTGTCCATTGATATTTCTTTATTCCACCATAATAATGTGTTTTGAAGTATGCAAGTTCACCATCTTCATAAAGTGGATTTGGCTTTAAGTCTAGCCTTGGCGAATCAGCATGTGCTCCTATTATATTTACTCCTTTTTCTATTCCTTCTTTTCCTATTACAGCTAGGTACATACTTTTTTCTCTGTTGATGTAATAAACTTTATCCCCTGGCTTTAGGCTTTCAAATTCTTCTATATTTTTAAATCCATTTTTTTCTGCAATTTGTTTGCTACTCTTTATAATCTCTCTTTCTGTTTTAGACTTATTCATAAAGTCTATATATCCTTTTGCATATTCAAAGATGTCTTCTTTCTTGTTTGCTAAAATCCAACCACTTTCTTTTTTGTTAAAAAGCTTATCTTTTAGCTCTTCTACTTTCTCTTTATCCATATAAAATCTCTCCTTTCGCTTTTCTTATTATATCATCTAAAAAGTTTTTTTCAATATTATTTGCAAATTTTGTTAATATTATACCTAATTACTTAATATATATTGAATATAACTATTTACAAATTGGTCATTTTGTAGTTTAATATATGTATATTAAAAGGAAAGGATGTGTTCTTATGGAGGAAAATAATGAAAACAAAAATAACACAGAAGAAGTAAAAGAAGAAGCAAAAAATGAATCTAAGACTGTATCCGAAACAATTTCTGAAACAGTATCTGAGGTTAAAGAGGCTACTAAAAATACAAATTCAAAAGAAAGTGTAGCTATGGCAAAAAATTTTGTTAAGAACTTCTTTACAAAACCTTACTCAGAAATGAAAGAAATTGCAGCAAATCACAAACCATTTTTAGTAATTGCTATTATCATATTAGCTGTTTGGGTAGTTGCTGGATTAATTGACGGTATAATTTCTGTAGCTAACATGTATTCTCTAGGTTCTTATTACACTTTAGAAGGATTTATGAGAAATTCTGTATCATCAGTATTTACTATAATTTCATCTATTTTAATACCTGTAATTATAGTAGCATTACTTTCAGGAATTATATACTTATTTATGAAAGACAAAAAGAAAAACTTTTTAGCTGTTGTAATTGCTGTTGTTGTTGCTAAACTACCAGTAGTTGTAGCAAGCATTATTTCTTTACTAAGTTCAGTTGGTAGTGAAGTAGCAAAAATAACTAGTGCATTTTCAGGATTTTGCGGTGTACTTTCTACAGTTTTACTATACTTTGCTATTAAAGCACTTTACAAAGAAGAAGATGATGATAAAGTTACTATAAAATTTATTATCACAATGGCAATTTACTATGGTGTTGCATTAGTTTTAAGTTTCTTTAGATTATATATTTAAAAATAATAGTAAACAAATTGGTCTCCTCTTAATATTCTATATTAGGAGGAGATTTATTTATAGTTTTCTCTATTTTCTTTTCTTATAGCACAGCTCCCAACACCAATATTCCTATATTATCACTATATATTTGGTCAAATTGTGAAATAGGTAATGGATTTTCTCCGGAGGCCTGCTTCAATTGTGTAACCAGGTCTATTATATTCTTGTATGAACCAATCCTTATATCCTGCGAAAGCTGATTCTGGTGGGGTTATATCCAGCGTGTATCCACTTGCTTCTGCAAACCTTTCCCCTATTTCTTGTGAATTTTCAGGTAGATAATCTGCATATTTCCAGTAAATTACTTCTCCTTGAGTATGGTATGCTAAAATCAATCTAAAATCATGTATTAGTGTAAAATTATATAATGCTAGTGATTCCGGCTCTGTTAATGGCCCATATCCGACAAAGTCTCTAGGCGAAGGCCTTGTATAGCCTTGGGCAAATTTAATTGCTCTTGCATTTTCCCATCCAGCTGGAAATTGTAAATTTAAGTCTACACCATTAAAATTTGCTTTCCATCCTGATGGGAATGGAATGTTAGGGAAATTTAATGATATGTCTCTAAATTGATTATATACCCCTGTATTTTCTCTAATAACACCTGTTACTAAGTCCACTCCATCAGGATTTACCATAGGTACTATATAGATAGATGTATTATTAAATATTTCTCTTGCACTATATCCATATATAAATCCATCAGTTTCGTACGCTTTTGCAAAATCTTCTACAAATTTCATAAGTACCACAGAAGTTATCCATTCATTCGCATGTATTGAAGCACTATACATTACTTCTTTTTGACCATTTCCTATTCGAATATATGGTATTGGCTTTCCCAAAACACTATACCCTATATTCCCTGTTCTTAAAAATTTATATCTTTTTCTTAATTGTTCTATATTTCCTTGTAATATACATGATGAATACGCTATATTTGTAGGAACTATTAAATCTTCTTCCATTACAATCACCTTGTATATTATATGTGTGTGAAAAAGTTAAGTTACTATTTAAAGTTCTTTTACCTTATACTTGCTAAAAGTCATTGAATATGTATGTTTTTCAAATTTATTTGTCGCTTGCTGGTCGAAACCATATAAGCACAAAGAAAGGTATGAAAAAATTCAAAGTATTAGCCATCAGCTAAATTATATGCCAAATAAAATAGTATATTATGTGCTCGGTTTCTCCAACTCGCACTCGCCTAAAGGCTCGTTTGGTCGCTGCGCGCTCCTACATAAATTTTCAAAACATACATATTCAATGACTATAAATAATAAAATCTTCGTAGACCTTTAAATAGTAACAACAGGTTAATAATATAATTCAAAAAATGGTTGAAAAAATTTTAAAATAGAGATAAGATTATGATAATAATCTTAATTTGAATGGAGGTTTTATGAGTAGAAGAAAAAACAAAAAGGGGTATCAACTCATTGTTGGTTTTATAATACTTATTTGCATTATAGCTTTTGGATATTTTAATCCAGACATAATTCAAACAGGAGCAACAAGTACAAATAGTGTAAGCAGTCAAAATACAGTTTTTGAACTATCTACAATTCCGGAATATTCTTCAAGTCCTTATGTGGAGATAAATAACAATGTTCCATATTTTACTGAAGAGGATTATACCACCGAGCCATTTGAAAAATATAGTGATTTAGATGAGAATGGTAGATGTGGTGTTGCATATGCAAATATTTGTAAAGATACTATGCCACCTGATGGTGATGAAAGAGGAAGCATTTCTTCTGTGAAGCCTACGGGTTGGGTTCAAAATGAATATGACGGGGAGTATTTGTATAATAGATGCCACTTAATAGGATATCAATTATCAGATGAAGATGCTAACAAGGAAAACTTAATAACTGGAACAAGATATTTAAATGTAGAAGGAATGTTGCCTTTTGAGAATAAAGTTGCAGAATATATTGATAACAACGTAAACAATCATGTTTTATATAGAATAACACCTATTTTTGAGGGAGATAATCTTTTAGCAAGTGGTGTGCAAATGGAAGCATGGTCTGTTGAGGATAATGGACAAGGGGTTTGTTTTAATGTGTATTGCTATAATGTGCAGCCAGGTGTAGTTATTGATTATGCAACTGGTGAAAATCACGCAGAATAAGCTTTCTCGGTGTAAATGATACATTTTCAAAAACGAACAGAACATGATTTTTTACATAAAGTATTGCATATTTATGTAAAATAGTATATAATCACTCCTAGATTAATTCTTACTACTATTTACCTATAGTAGATTTCCTAGGTTGAAGATTTTTTAAGGATATTACTTTACATATGTGTACTTGTTTTTCAAATATGCATAGTGATGGAACTTAAACCTACTTATAGTAAAGGAGTGATTGTATATTGAGTTTAGATTTAATTAATAATCTTATTAATGGTTTAAAGGAGAATGATTTTGTGCAGAATTTTATAAATGAATTGACTGACGCTTTTAAAAATAACGATTTGAGTAATAACACCAAGGATAACATTTTAAAACAAGAAGATGTATTGTATCAAGTAGTCGATATATTTTCAAATGGTGCTTATTTACAAAATACTGAGACTAATAAAGTAGCAAAAGAAACTGATATTCCAAAAGATGTATTAGATAAAATTAAAAATGATAGTATATTGAGATTTAAAGATGGACAGTATATTTATGAAAAAGAGTTAACTCGGTGAGTTCTTTGATAGCTTAGTAGATATTAAAGAATATCAAGAAATACAAAATAATTTTGAAAAAGAAAGCGGTATTTTGGAAATTGATGCTAATACTAGATATAAAATTGAAGCAAGAGAAAAAGATTATAGTACATTAAGTTATGAAAACGGTAATCATACGTTAAAAGTCCCAAATGCATTAATGCCGTTTTGGGCTAAGAATGGAGAAAGTTTATACTACAAGGACGGGCAATTTAATAGAGAAGTATAAAAGTATTTTTCTGTTACGCATTCAATTAAAGTGTTTCATTTTTGAAACACTTTTTATCTCTCATGTTCTCTTTTTTCTTTAAATCTTTCTTGTACTGCCATCTCCATAGGTACAAGTCTTCCATCTTGCATGATATTAATCTCAACTATAAAGTTATTTAAACCATCTCTTAATAGATTCTCGCTCTTTTCCCACAATGGAAATACCACTTTATCTCTAATATCTCTAAAAACTCTTATATCCATACCTTTAAATTCAGTAGGCATAGTTCTCAAAATTTCTGCTCTCTGATTAGGATAAGCATCAAACAAAAAATGTAGTCTTTCCCTTGCCGTCTGTATATAATCCACATGACTTATCTCTCCAACTTTATATTTTCTAATTGCAGAATCTTTCATAAAAGGCACATCTTCCCATGGAATAACCCATGCTTCATGAGCAGCTTTTGCGGCACATAACTCTCTGGCATCAAAACTAGGTCCGACATATTCTAGCCTCATGACCTTTCCTATATTCATTTCTAAGTTTACTCCACCTTGTGTATGTATTCTTTCATTACTTCCATCCTTCATCTTTTCTAATATGATTACTGCATCTGGAACTTTAGATTTTACTTTTTTTATATATTCAGGAACTCTTGCCCTTTCAAAAGTTTCACCACTTGGTAGTTTAGCATCAAGTCCTCTAGGACAATCGCACCTTACAGTCATCATTTCAGGAGGGAACTCTTCTTCAACTTTTCTCCAGTCTTCTAATGAATCTATAAGATAGAATTTTTCTACTTGATTTAATTCTGGCAACCACTTCTTAGCTAGCATTATGCCTTTGCTTTTTTTATATAAATTGATTCTTGGTATATCTTCGTTTTTGTTGAAATCTAAAATCATATGTATTCCTCATTTCTTTTTAGATTGTACCACGATTATATACGATTTTCAAGTTTTGAATATTATTAGATTTAGTGATATAATACCTGCAGTACTTAAAAAGGAGATTTAGAAATGGAAGAAATAGTTTTTGTAACACACAATAAAAAGAAAAACGAAAAAGAATATTCTGATTTTATACTTGAAGCTTGTGATGAAATTGCAAATCTCACAGAAGAGCAATATCAAAATGAGAGAAAATATTTTACATCTTTTGATGAAGAACTGGACAAATTTGCAAAGAACTTAAGCGAAAAAATAAAAAATAGCGAAATTGAGAATGATGTGAATTAATTGTTTACTATTCTGAAATGTCTTTTAATGAAGTGTATTGTTATAAATTAGATTCAGACAATATTATCAAATATTTTTATCTGAAATAATCATTAGCTTAAAAAAATTTAAACTAATCGCCACCCAAAATATTGATCTATGGTGGTGATTAATTTAAAATATATTTGGTGGTTTTTATTATATAATTGAAAAATAAACAACAAGGTAGGTGATTAATATAAAGCGAAGACTAAACATATTCATCGACGAAAGTGGTGACTTTGGATTTGTAGACGGAAGTTCAGATTTATATGGAGTTTCTTTTACAATACATGAAAGTGATGATTCAATAGTTAATGATTTAGAATATTTAAATAATAGATTAAAAAAAGCCAATTATGATGGTATGATACATCTTGCTGACTTAGTTGCAAAAAGAGGCGATTATTCATATTTAAAGCTTGAACAAAGAAAAAATATTTTTTGGGCTATATTTTATTTTTCAAAAAGAGTTAAAGTAAAAATACATACTATCATAATTGATAAAAGATTTAAGAATAGTAAAACTCAATTAAACAGAGAATTAGCCATTGGGATAAATAAATTTTTTGAATCTATTAGTAATTATATGAATCAGTTTGAAAAAGTAGTTGTTTATTATGACAATGGACAAGAATCATTAGGAGCAATTATTGATACATTATTAATTACTAAAAATAATGTTGAACATAGAATTGAATTTGACCATAAAGAAAAAAGACTATTTCAAGTCTCTGATATGCTAACTTTTATAGATAAAATAGTATATAAGCATAATCATAACATTCCACTTACTAGAGCTGAAAAATACTTTTTTAGTGTAAAAGATATTTTAGGAATTATAAGGCAACTTAAAAATAAAAGACTATAATAAAAAGCCATTCGTGTGAATGGCTTTTTGCGACGCTCTGCGTCTACACGGGTTTGGTCCTTGTGAGACCAATATAAATAATATTATTTATAATATATATTATTCATTTATCTATTAAAATTATACACTAAATTTTTAAAAAAGTACATAGTTTTAGAAAATTTTTTTAGAAAATTATTTAAAAAAACAAAAGTTTTAATTCTGTTTCTGAATCATTTTCAAATAATAAAATAGAAAATGATTCGCAAAAGCAAAAGTTTCTTGAAACTATAAAGAATATTTAAAATGAAGAAACTAAATTGTTAAAATTACAGAAACAGTATCGTAAAGGTGAAATTAAAGAAGAAGATTTAACAGAAACTCAATATAAATCATTATGCGATTTATATGATAGACAAATTTCAAACTTAAAGAAATCGAATGAAATTAGAAAACAAAAACTTTTACAATATAGAAAAAAATTACAAGCCGATAATTGATAATAGAGAAATTTTGAAAAAGTTTGAGAAAAGAAAAAAGGCTTAAAATAGCCTAAAAACAATTTTAGGAGCTTGTAAGAAGCTCCTTTTTCTGGTCGAGGTGACTACCTCTATATAAGCATATATCTATTGCAATTACTGAGTTTGTTTTATCAAAATCTATTTTTGAAATATGACCTTGAAATTTTTTATCTTGTTTTTATGTTTGAATATGATTAAATTCTATACAAGATAAGTATATAAATTCCAACTTTGTTTTTTATCTATTAAATTTTCAATTTGCTTCCTTATAGCTTACATCTCACTTATTCCATCTGTTACATATTTTATATATTTTTCTTTCTCTTTTCTTTGGTAAAAATTGAATACTTTACCATATTCATTAATGGTTGTTTGAATATCATGATGTCCCATTAATGTTTGAAGGACAGGAAGAGAAATACCTGCTTCAATACATCTTGTAGCAAAAGTATGCCTTAATCTATGAGAACTAAACTGTTTCCAATAATTTAAGTTTATTTCTTTTGCCACTCTTTTTAAATAACTATTTACACTACTTTCTAAAATAAGTGAGCCATTTTCTTGGCAGAATAATAATTGTTCTTTATTATTTTCATTACCTTGTGCAAATTTAATTGCTTCAATAACATTATTTTTAAAAACATCATTAATCTGTACAAGTCTAGCACCGTCTTTTGTTTGAGATAAGCTAGATTCATGGATGTATGGTTTATGATTTTCATCATGTGTTAATATTTTACTAACATGAATAATATTACTGTTTATATCAACATCAGATATATTTAAAGCCAATACTTCGCCTAATCTCATTCCAGTGTACAATTCAATTAAGACTAGATTCTTAAAAGGATGAATATCTTGTGATAAGTATTTTTTAAATCTTCTTTCTTCATCAAATGTCATTGGATTAACTTGTTTTGTAGCAATCTTACTTTGAGTTTTTTCAATTTTATAAAAACCCCTAAAAAAGTTTTTAGTAATATAATTATTTTCTTCGGCATAATCATAAATTCTCGCAAGCATTCCATAATCTTTTTTTATTATAGAATTTGACTTATTTCTTTCATCTTCTAAAAATTCTTCAATTTGCTCTTTTTTAACTTTTTCAATAGGAATATTAGAAAACTTATATGGTTTTAATCTTTTTAAAGTACTCATATTTGTTCTATATGCATTTGTTCCAATCTTACCTTTAGATTTTTTTATATATTCCATTTGCATTCCTATATTATAAATTGTAACAGTTGTTTTTTGAATAATATTTTGTGGAAGCCCATTTCTTTTTATATCATCTTTAAATTGATAAAGTTTATATAAAGCCTCATCTTCAGTTTGGCCAGTAAATGTTTTCTTGATTTCCTTTCCAGTTTGTGGGCTTCTTCCTAAATTTAAAATTGCTTTACAACAAGATGAAATATAGTAAATATCACAGTTGTCTTTATCACTACAATTTTTACATATAGAACATTTGGTAAGTTTTTTCCTATTGCTACAAACAGACCTATCTTTGCATTTTTTACAAGTTGGACAGATAGGTAAAGAATTAACTTTCT
Source organism: uncultured Clostridium sp. (assembly GCA_946578345.1). Taxonomy (GTDB): domain Bacteria; phylum Bacillota; class Clostridia; order TANB77; family CAG-508; genus CALXVA01. The sequence continues at coordinate 40,943 of CAMOBD010000002.1, read as the reverse complement.
TCTTTGTTTTGACGGTATAAGTTCCAACTGTAATTCCTTTTGAGTGTTGCATTGTATGTATCCTCCTTACTTTAGAAGAAACTCCCTTGCAATAACTCATTGTACTTAATAAGACTTTATTTTATCGTGTTATGTAAGGGCGTTCTTGTAAATAGTTAGTTATTAAAATTCTTTGTTTAATTAAAACATTTCTTCGTTCTGGTTATTCAGAGTATGTTTTTCACTTAAAAATTTTTCTAAACAATCAGCTTTTACCCAAAAGGCTCTACCAATTCTTATGCTAGGAAAATCTTTTGAATTAAACAACTCTAAACATTTTGCATTACCTAAATGAAGAAGTTTTCTAACATCTTCTGGTGAATACATAACTATATTATCAAGTTTTTCCATAATCACACCTCCTTTAACTTGTTCCTTTTGTAAGTACTTTTCGCAAATGTTTAAGTTAAATATTGTGTGATTTATGCACCCTTATGAGTCAATATTTAACATAACATTTTTAATTTTGTCAAGGACTATTTTGAAATTTCCTTCTATGTATAACAGCACTTAAATATCCAAAAGGTTACGATAATTTTTAAAAATTTTTTTACTTTTCTATAAATTAACAGCACTTTTAATCTTACAAATCGGGACAAGTATTTAAAAATTTTTAAAACTTTTTTGAACTTTTTTATACATGCTTCTGTATTTAATAGCTCTAAAAATATAAAAAGAATATATTTTAAATAAAAACTGATTTTAGGGACATTTGATATGGAATACATTTGTACTTTTATAATCTAATAAAATAATTTATAAGGAATATGTATAGAAACAAAATATTTTCTTAATTAAGAATTAAATGAAAACTATTTAGTACGAGAAATCATTTTAAAGTAAATTATCTTACATTTTATTCAGAAGCTAAATTTTATACAAAAATGAATTCCTTGTCCTAGCAAGCAATGAATCCGTTCACACGAATTCTATTTAATGAGATAAAATCCCAAACCCTGAGTAGAAAAATTTTTGTTGTATAATTTATAAAAAGCTATTTATAAATTTTAAAAAAAATGTTAAAATAATTTTGATGATTTTATAATTTGGAGTAAAGTATGATAGAAGTAGAATATAAAGAAAATTTAGATGAAGAAATTTATGAAATAATAGACGAAGAATTTAATAAATTTGCCACAAAAAATGGAATTGTTTGCAATTATAAATCATTTGCTTTTGTTGCTAAAGAAAAATCTAAAATTATTGGAATAATAACAGGAAATTCATATTATAAAGAAGTTCATATAAGTGATTTAATTGTATTAGAACAATATCGAAATAAACATATTGGAAGCAAATTAATGGAAACAGTTGAGAACTACTATAAAAATAAAGGATATGAAAATATAAATTTAACTACTTATGGATTTCAAGCACTTGAATTTTACAAGAAATGTGGATTTAAAGTTGAATTTATTAGAAAAAGCAAAGAAAATCCTAAACTTAACAAATATTATTTAGTTAAATATTTTTAAGCAATAGTATAGATAATTCAACTCATTAATAAACTTTTGAATAATGTCAAATAAAGAATTAAAAACATAGGTCATATATTTTTTTAAGTATACAAAAATATGATATGTTTTAAAAGAATTTCTGGAGGTAAAGATGGAAATTGTAAAGCCATTTGTAAAATGGGCTGGAGGAAAAACTAGCTTAATTCCACAAATAACTAAATATTTTCCATTTGAATTAAAAAATGGAAAAATAGAAAAATATATAGAGCCTTTTGTTGGAGGCGGAGCTGTTTTAATAGACATTTTACAAAAATATGATGTAAAACAAGCTTATGCTTTTGATATAAATAAAGATTTAATAAATTGCTACAATGTAATTAAATATAAAGTTGAAGATTTAATTCAAAAGCTAGACAAAAAAGAAAAAGAATTTTTGTCATTAGAGATAGATGGGAGACAAAAATGTTTTTATAATATAAGAACAAAATATAATTCTTACTTTTTAAATACTGAATTAGATGTGGAACGTGCTTCTGAATTTATATTTTTGAATAGGACATGTTTTAATGGACTATATAGAGTTAATAAGTCAGGAAAATTCAATGTTCCTTTTGGTAAATATAAGAATCCAACTATATGTGATTCCAGAAATTTAAGCAATTTATCAATATTATTTAAAAATACAATATTTAAGTATGGAGATTATAAAGAAAGCGAAAGTTTAATAGATGAGAACACATTTGTTTATTTTGATCCTCCATATAGACCACTTTCGGTAACATCTGGATTTACATCTTATACAAAAGAAGATTTTAATGATAAAAACCAAAAAGAATTGGCGAAGTATTACAATAAACTAAATGTTAAAAATGCAAAGCTAATGTTAAGCAATTCTAATCCTAAGAATATTGATGAAAATGATGACTTTTTTGAAAATATTTATAAAGGATTTAACATAAATGAAGTCTCAGCTAAAAGGATGATAAATTCAAATGCAAAAGGACGTGGAGAAATTTCAGAATTATTAATAACAAACTATAAGGAGCAATTAGAATGGAATTCTCAAACAAACTTTATTATACAAATGAAACAGGAAGCTTTAGCTTAATAAATGGAGATACATTTAAAGAACTAAAGAAATTTACAAATAAAACATTTGATATGATATTTGCAGATCCACCATACTTTTTGTCAAATGATGGTATAACTTGTAGTGGTGGTAAAATGGTTAGTGTTAATAAAGGAGATTGGGATAGAACTTTAACACAAGAAGATAAACATAAATTTAATAAAAAATGGATTAGAGAGTGCTATAGAATATTAAAAGATACTGGAACGATATGGATTAGTGGAACATTACATAATATCTATTCAATTGGAATGGCACTTGAAGAAGAAGGATTCAAAATTTTAAATAATATAACTTGGCAAAAGACCAACCCTCCACCTAATCTAGCTTGCAAAACATTTACGCACTCAACAGAAACAATTTTATGGGCAAGGAAAGATTTAAAAAATGTAAAATATACATTTAATTATGAGGTAATGAAACAAATGAATGGGAATAAACAGATGAAAGATGTTTGGACAACTTCTCTTACAAAACCATCTGAAAAAAAACAAGGAAAACATCCGACACAAAAACCTTTAGATATATTAGATAAAATTATTTTAGCTTCAACGAAAGAAAATGATTTAATTTTAGATCCATTTTGTGGAAGTAGTACAACAGGTATTTCAGCAGTAAAATTAAATAGAGAGTACATAGGAATAGATAATAAAAAAGAATATCTAGATTTATCAATAAGAAGATATGAGGAATTGGAGGAAAAATAACTATGAAAAGAGATTTTGCAGAATGGTTACTAACTTTCACAGATAGTATAGCAGATTATAAGTATTACATAGATTTTGAAACAATTTATAAAAAAGCTGAAAAATATAAAATAGAATTAAATATAATGAATTCATTAATAGGAAGCCAAAATATTGAAAAAGACTTTGAAGAATTAATGATTAAATATCCTGAAATAATAAAATGCATACCTACATTATTAGCTGTTAGACAATATGAAATATTAGTCTTAGACCATGATGGAAACAAGTTTGATTATAATTTTAAAAAAATGAATTATAGTGTAGAACAATATAAAATATTTATGAGAGAAACAGGATTATTTGATTTGATTCAAAATCATATAGTAAATAATTTATATGATTATGTTTTAGGAGTTGAATCTGGTCTAAATTCAAATGCCAGAAAAAATCGTGGTGGACATTTAATGGAAGACATAGTGGAAAGATTTATTCAAAAAGCCGGATTTAAGAAAAATGAAACATATTTTAAAGAAATGTATTTACAAGACATAGAAGAAAAATGGAAATTAGATATGTCATTTATTAGCAATAAAAATCAAGCAACTAAAAGATTTGATTTTGTGGTTAAGACTGATAATTGTATATATGGTATAGAAACAAACTTTTATGCTTCAGGTGGATCAAAATTAAATGAAACAGCTAGGAGTTACAAAATGATAGCAGAAGAATCAGAAAAAGTTATGGGATTTGCTTTTGTTTGGTTTACTGATGGAATGGGCTGGATTTCTGCTAGAAATAACTTAAAGGAAACATTTGATAGTATGAATAATATTTATAATATTGCAGATATGAAAAATGGGATTATGAAAGAAATATTTAAATAATACGACATACTTAAGAAAAGCAAAATAATAATGTGATTTATGATTACAGGGTTATTTTGCTTTTTTGATAAAACTACAAATTCCGATATTTTTTGAAATAAAAATATCTTAATATAAGAAATATAGAAAGGAAAAATGTAATATGAAATATATAATGAAATTAAATCCAAAATATTTTGAATATATGAAGAATGGAACTAAAAGAGTAGAAGTTAGGCTAAATGACGAAAAAAGAAGATGCATTCAAATAGGAGATGAAATAATTTTTCAAAAAGAACCTGAACTAACAGATGAAATATATACTGAAATAATTGGGTTAAAAATAAAGAAAAGTTTTAAAGAGTTGATAAATACTTTAGATATTTCTCAATATTCTGATAAAAATGAAACCGAAGAGAAATTTTTAAAAGATTTATACAAATTTTATACTAAAGAAAAAGAAGAAAAATATGGAGTTGTAGGAATAGAAATAAAATTGAAAAAGGAGAATTTATGAAAGAAAAAATATTATTAGATACCAATATGATGATTTATATTTTAGATGATCATGTTCTAGATGAAAAAATATCCAAATTAACTAAAATATTATATGACTCTGATAGATATATGATTGCAATACACCCTAAAACGTTAGAAGAGGCTAACAAAATTAAAGAAGAAGAACGAAAATCTATATTTATATCTAAATTAAAAGTCTATAATATAATAGATAATCCACCTAAAATGCCAGAAGAATTTAATAATTTAGCTGGATGTAAAAATGAGAATGATAAAATAGACAACGAAATGCTGTATGCTGTAAGAAAAAATTGTGTTAGCTATTTTATTACAAATGACAAAAAACTTTTAAGAAAAGCAGCAATTTTAGGGTTAGATAATAGAGTATTGTCTATCGATAAAGCCTTAGAAAAGTTCAAAAAAGAAGAACAGGTTATTATACATACGCCTGTGTTTATTAAAACAGAATATCTATATAATATGGATTTAGAAGATGATTTTTTCACTACTTTGCGCAGAGATTATTTAGGGTTCGACAAATGGTTTAAAAGTAAACAATTAAAAGGCGAAAAAGCATATGTTACTACTACAAAGGAAAATAAAATTACATCATTTTTAATGTTAAAAGAAGAAGAAGAACATGAAAATTATTCTTCATTTGATACCCCATTTAAACCAGGAAGAAGAATTAAAGTTTCAACTTTCAAAGTATCAGATACTGGGAAGAAAATTGGAGAGTGTTTTATAAAAATAATGGTGAATGAGGCTATTAGAAAAAATGTTGATGAAATATATGTTACAACTTTTGAAAGGCAAGAAGCACTAATTTATTTACTAGAACAATATGGATTTAAATTATTCACGCACAAAAAAACTACTAAAAGTGATGGAACAGTTGAAAAGGAAGCAATTTATGTAAAAAATCTTAAAGATAAAACTCAATATCCATATGTGCAACTAAAAGAACAAGGAATTTTCATTTGCCCAGTAATACCTAAATATCATAAACTATTATTTGAAGATGCAGAAAAAGAATACCAGATAAGTATTGATGATACACAAGGGAAAAATACTTCTGCAAATGCTATAAAAAAGGCATTCATTTCAAATTCAAAAATAAAGATGATTAATCCTGGAGATATATTATTGTTTTATGCTTCTCACGATAAAAAAGCCATAACCACATTGGGCATTGTAGAAACAACATGGAATAAATTTGAATCTCAAGAAGAAATTTTTAATATAGTAAGAAAAAGAACAGCTTACGATGAAGAAGAATTAAAAGAGGTGACGACTCTAGACAGTTTAGTTATAATGTTTAAACATTTTATAACATTTCAAAAACCAATTACATATGCGTTTTTATTAAATAATAATATTGTTAACGGCTATATTCAAGCACCGACAAGTATAAAAAAAGAAAATTTAGAAAAAATAATAATAGAAGGAAAAGCTCAAAATATGATTGAAATACTGTAAAGGATACACAACAAAGTGTATCTTTTTTGCGTAAAAGTATTTACAATAAAGCATTTATTATATATAATATTAACAAATATGCTAATAAGCATGTTTGTCAAATTAAGGAGAAAAGATGAATAAGAAATTTGGAGAATTAGTAAAGGAATATAGAGGTGCTAAGAGCTTGAAAAAATTAGGTGATGAAATAGGAATATCTGCTGCTTATTTATCAGACATAGAAAACGGAAACAGGTTTCCATCTAAAGAAAAGCTAGATAAATTTATAAAAGCATTTAACTTAAAAGATGATGAAAAGGATAGATTTTATGATCTTGTGGCAAAAGAAAGTCCAAATAAATATAAAGTCTCTGGAGATATAGCAGAATATATAATGAAGAACGAGTTTTTACGAAATTTTATTAGGATAGCAAAAGATAAAAAATTAGACAATTCGTATTGGAAAAGTAAGATAAAAGAATTGGAAAGTGAGAGTGAGTAAATTATGTGTAATATGTTAATTTCAATTAATCCACAACATGTAGAAAATATTTTTAATGGAACTAAAAAATATGAATATAGAAAAATTAGATGTAAACAAGAGGTTGACAAAATAATAATATATTCAACATATCCTATAATGAAAATTGTAGGTGAAGCTAAAGTAGAAAAAATATTAGAAGATTCCCCAGATAATATATGGGAAGAAACTAAAAATTATTCAGGAATAGATTTGAAGTTTTATCAACAGTATTTTAAGGATAGAAGTAAAGCTATAGCATATAAATTAACCAACATAAAAAAATATAGTATTCCTCAAGAATTATCTAGCTATGGAATAAAGTCTGCACCACAGTCATTCATATATGTATAAAAATAAGTCCCAGAAGTTTCATTCCTTCTGGGATTTATTTTTTGTTATTTTATACATCCACCAATCAGTTGCATTCCATCAACAAAACCATTCCTATAATACTTTTCATTCCAGTAACAAAGATAATCCATAAAATTATTATTAAGTTTATCTAATTGCTTCTTAACATACTTTTGATTTTGTTTAGGTACATTCTTTAAAATATTTTCAGATAGCTCATCAAAATATAGATGGTGCTTTTTATCTTCAGGTGTTAAAGTACAAAATACCTCTTGTTCTCGAATATTTAGCCATTCTCTTAATATATCATCATTTACTTCTCTAAAATTGCACATTTTAATATTCCTCCTAAATTTAATTATAAATTAATTCTTTTAAAACAATTTCCTCAGCACTATTTTTAAAATTATTCATTAATCTTATCCATTCAAATTGGTTGTTTTGTTTCAATATTTCATCAACATTATTAGCTTTAGCTAAGTTTTTAACTATATTGTTTACTTGCATATTTGTTTCTTTATCAATGGCTACAATGTGTTCTGGTAATGTTCCTTCTAACATTAACTCTGTATAATAACCTCTTTTATACTTTTTTAGATACTCAAGCCTTAAATATCCATATTTTCCAATTTGATAATTACCCAAATTATTATTTTTCATAGCTATATTAGGTATTAGATAATCATTTTCTATATGATATTCCAATTTGCGTCTTGAATTTTCCATATAAAACCTCCTATAAAATTAATCATTTTCAAAATTATAATTCGCATATAATTTGTTCCAATCCATATCAGAATAATCTCTTCCTTGATAATTTAAATAATTATTCTTTTTAATAAATATATTATTTTTATTAGTGTCTGTTTTTAATACTTCCGGACAGCTTGAAATCGGAACTCCTGTAGTCTGATTTTCAACCTTCCAATTTACAAATTTGTTATTTATTTCTGATATAGTTTTCCCTACATAAATTTTATTTGGTTTATTTTTACCTTGCCTTATTTCTTTAATTAAATTGGCTTTGACAAGCTCTTTAAATGCAGAGCATAAAGATTGCTTACCAATATGCAATTTCTTCTCTAAATCGATTCTCGTAAATATTACAAATACATTTTCATCTTCATCATAATAATGAAATTTGTTTTTTGAAATATTGCTTTTATTTTCATTTGCATAAGACATAGATAATCTGTCACATAAAAGTGCATATAATAAAATTGATGTAGGCTTTAAATCTTTGTATAATTTATTTTCACAAAGATCTTTATTAACACGATAAAATTCAACTATTTTGTAGTCTTCACTTATTTTATGTGGTACAAAAGTTAGCAATGTAAATTCCTCCTAATCCAGTATGGATAAGGGATAGCTATTCTTGAAATTTTTTGGAAATTTTTTTAAGACAAAAAATAATTCTTGAAATTTATTTTTGAAATTTTCTCAGCATTTTTAAGTATTTTATAGAATTTGATAAAATTAAAAGCAGGTGCTGCACTGCTACAGACATCTGCTTTTTCTCATCTTAGACTTTTTTGAAATTTTCTAGAATTTCTTAAAAAATCCTTTAAACTGGTCGAGGCGACAGGGATCGAACCTGCGACCTCATGGTCCCAAACCACGCGCGCTACCAACTGCGCTACGCCTCGATTTATTTAACACTATAATATAATAGCACATTTTTTTCGAATTTGCAAGTTTTTTTTGAATTTTCTATTGAATTTTTTATAAAATAAAAGTATAATTATGTATAGACTTGATTTTGCAACTATAGCTTAGCTGGATAGAGCGTTCGGCTACGAACCGGAAGGTCGGGGGTTCAAATCCCTCTAGTTGCACCAATACATAAGAGAAGGAGAGAATTTTTTCTACTCCTTCACTTCTTCTACCTTATCTTCTTTATATTAATATTTCTATTTTTTTATAAACTACTTTTTATATATTTTGAGCAAATTATATCACTAAATATAAGTTTGAGCAATAATATAATTTATTATTTTCAAATACTACTTATCCAAGTCCTTTACACTAGGCCCATATATTAAATTTCCTTTAAAGTCATATCTTGACCCATGGCATGGGCAATCCCACGTTTTATCTAAGTTGTTCCATGAAAGTTCACATCCTAAATGTTTGCATACTGGATTTACTTTATATATCTCTCCCTCATTATTCTTATATATTCCTATTTTTTGCCCGTTTACTTCTACTATTTTTCCCTCTCCATTTTGTATTTGATTTGCTTCTTCTTGTGGTAATTCTAGTTTTTTTGCTACTAAAGAATTTACGCTTTCTTTTACCATATTTGTCACTTCTTTTATGTTTTTTATTGGTTCTAACCTTGTAGATTTAAAAATTTCCTCATATTCATTTTCTTGTCCTAATATTTTATCTGTTATAATTTCGGCTGCTATATTAGATGTTGTTATTCCCCACTTATTAAATCCTGTTGCTACATAAGCGTTTTCCCATAAATTAGAAAAGTTCCCTATATATGGTATTTTATCAAGTGTTATACAATCTTCTGTATTCCAGTGATACTTAATTTTTCCCTCTGGATAGAGGCTTTTTGCCACTTCTTCTAAATATCTATAAGAATTACTTAAATCTATTTGAGCTCCTGTTTTATGGTCAAATCCTACTACTATTAGTAAATATTCGTCTCCAAACTTTGCTGTACGCAAAGATATTGTTGGCTCCTCTGAATCTATATACATACCTTCAAATAGTCTTTGCTTTGTTTGCATAGCAATAGCATAACTGCTTGACTGATACATTTTTACAAAATAAAATCCTGGTATGTTGACTATTGGGTATTTTGTTGTTATTACTACATACTTCGCTTTTATTTTGCATCCATTTTCTAGTGTTATTATATAGTACTCATCTTCATCTTCTGTATCTACATCGATTACTTTTGAATGTTCAAATATCTTTATTCCAGAATCACTACATATTTTAGCTAGAGCATTTCCATATTTATATGGGTTAAATTGTGCCTGATTTTCAAATTCAATTCCTGCTATTGCTTTTATTGGTAGTACTTGTTTCATTCTTTCTTTTACAATATCTCTTTCCAAATTCAAATTTTCTTTTTCTATATTATCTCCACTAATCTTTAATTTTTCTCCTTGGTTTTCCACATATTCTACACTGTTCAACTTATTTATTTCTATATCTTTTGCTTCTATAAATTTTGCTCTGCCACCAAGATTATTTACCGCTTCCACCTCATCTTTTATTTTTTGTACATCTTGCACTTTTTGTGTAAAAACATATGCAGGTTGATACTCGAAATCACAATCAATTCCTTCTTTATCTATAATATTTTTTATATTTCTTATTGCATTTTCATTTGCCTCATAATATTTTCTTGCAAAATCTTGTCCTTTTGAATCTGTCAAGTACTTGTAGATAAGCCCATGCTGGCTTGTAATCTTAGTAGTACTATTTCCACTGGTTTGTTTACAAATTTCATCTTTTTCTAACAATACTGTTCTTATCTTATATTTGCTTAAATTGTATGCCGTACTTAGCCCAGTAAGACCACCACCTATTATGCATATATCTGTTTTTATGTTTTCTTCCAATGCTCCAAATTTATTTTGCTCCTTTACACTATCAATCCAATAAGATTTCATAATTAATCACATTCCTCCCTTGGTATATCTAGTTGGAAAAGAATTAAATTTCAAATGAAGTTTGACAACGTCAAAATTGTAATTCTTTTTCAACTAAAAAAACTAATTACATTATGACCCGTAATTAGCTTTTCTAAACAGTTTTTGTTATAAGTAAAACGATATATTTTTTATTTTTGATTGAAGCGCTTAAGGTGGGGACCGACAAGTTTACAAACTGTTAACGACACTTTAGTGGAGTTTCTACAGTTTGTACGATGTTGGGGGCCGGAAATCAAAAATAAAAAATATATCGTTTTACTATAATCTTTTCAACTTTTATACTCTAATATATCACCTGGTTGGCAGTCTAAAGCCTTGCATATTGCATCAAGTGTTGAAAATCTTATTGCCTTTCCTTTTCCTGTTTTTAATATTGATAAATTGGCATTTGTTATTCCTATCTTCTCTGCGAGTTCAGAAGAAGACATTTTTCTCTTTGCCATCATAACATCTAAATTCACTATTATTGCCATCTTCTTCCCTCCCTATATTGTTAGATCATTTTCTTCTTTGTACTCCACAGCTTTTCTAAGTAATTCAGATAAAATATACCCTCCAAGCCATACTATAATAAATACTGCAATTAGAATTATTTCAAATACTGATACTATAAAAAACATACCAATTATGTATTCTATTGCAATTATCAATGAGCACACTGAAATAACTTTTAAATGATTTACATTTTCAAGTATAAATGGATTATCCAATTTCAAAGTTCCAAATATTTTTATAAATTTGTATACTATAACAAGTGCTGGAATGCCTGATGCATAAAGTATTATAAGTGCTGCTGTATAATTTAGTATTGGATTAAATACATTTACATACCATCCTAATAGCCATGGTAATGCTATATAAATTATAATACCAATTACAAATATAATTTTTAAACATATTTCTATAAAATTTGATAAACTATTTTTTCCTGTTACTTTCATTTTTATAAGAACCACATTTTTGACAAAACAAAGTCAAGCTTCCTTGTTGATATTCTCAAAAGTCTTTTATTAGCTAAACTTTATTTTGGGTGTGCGACTACGAATCGAGCACCCGGTGGTTCGACTCCTTTCTTTAAACATTAATCTCAAATTCCGTCTATAGTAACTTTTGCTATCACTCTCATTAAATTTAAATCCTGCCAAGTAATATTTTCTAGTTCTAACCTAATACGATTCATATAAAGTCTTACTTGTTTTCTTATTTCTTCCTCTTCCTCATTTTCTAGCCTTTTTATCTGCCATACAGCATCTACGCTAAGCGTTCCTAGATAGTTCATGTCTAGCTCATATGTCCCTGTAGTATCTTCAAAATATCTGTCTATATTTCTTTTTGCTATTATATTGTCTATATTAATATAATTTACAACTATGTACATTATAATTATTACTACAAAATAAGTTTTTGTCAAGTTAATTTTAAAATCTAAGATATACATTACTGTTGGAATGATTAATATTGCTTCTGTTATTAATGCAAAGTATACCATTAAACGTAAGAATGTATATCCAAATTCTTGCTCATATAAATACATTCTATAGAATGATGAAAATAAAATAACTAGTGTAAATGCTGCCAAGCATAAGTTCATTACTTTTGTATAATTTAATTTTTTACTAATTTCATTTCTTTTGCTAGTGATTAGTATTATCGCTAGATTTATTATAGATACTGCCATTAATTGAAAGAAGCCTTGTCTTGCATAGCTTGCATATTCAAAATCCTGCATATTTCCTGTTTTCATAAATAACACAGATATTTGGATGTAGCAAAATACTAAATACACTAAATTTAATATTGTTAAAATTGTGTTTCCTATTGTTGAATCAATTGTCCATTTTTTCTTTTCACTACTACCTTCTTCACAAAAATTGTCTTCTAAAATGTTATATAAAAGTCCTATTAAGTACACTGCAATTACTAAAATAAAAATCAATCTAAGGAAGAAATTATTAAATGTTTCTTTTTCAAAAATATCCAAACTAAATATTGTACTCATCACATCTTTAAGCTCATTTGAAAATATACTATCTGCACTTGAAAGTAATAGAAGCACAACTATAAGTATAGGTATAGCTATGGCAATTCCTATGATAATTTTCCTCATTTTCTCGTTTTTCTCTTTTAATACTTCTCTTTTTTTGAATAAGCCTGATACAGTATCTATTATACTTCCTACCGCTTCTTCAAAAAATTCAATTGGTCCAATGATTAGGTAAAATGCCCTATTAAAAATATATCCTATCGTCGTTTTCTCAAATACTGCCAAAACAACCATTAATGTAAATAATATTATTAACACTATGATATTTACAATGTAAAAGAATGAATTGTTAAATATAAAATATGTTGCAGATATTAATAATATTGGTACACATAAGGCTAATGCTTTTTTGTTTTTTATTTTGCCGTTTTTATCTAAAATGTATATAATAAAAAAACCTAATGCTATGCAAAATAGAAAAACAGAAATTCCTAATTCTTGCCCATAAAATAAAATAGAATGTAGTATAGCTATTAAAAAACTTCCTAATACTGCTACTTTCATAGCAAAAACCTCCTCTAGAGCATTTTCCTATGCTCTATTAAATTTTAATATGCCTATATTTTACATTCTATTTTATTTTTTGTCAATACTTTTTTATTGTCTTTCAATAAAAAAGTGAAAGAAATGTTACTCTTCACAGCTATTTTTAGAGAAGAAGTATATATTTTTTTCTTTTTATTGGAGTGCTTAAGGTGGGGACCGACAAGTTTACAAACTGTTAAACGAAACTTTAGTTTTCGTTTCTACAGTTTGTACGCTGTTGGGGGCCGGAAATAAAAATAAAAAAATATATACTTCTTCTCGGTATCAATATAACTGTAAATTATAACAAAGGAAACGAGGCGTCACTTTCTTTTCAATGTTGCCTCTATTTCCATCTCTCTATAATTTCTCTGTATCTTTAATATAACTTTGTCTCCTGGCTTTTTTGTATAAATGTAGCATCTTAAATCACACATTCTTTCTAATTTATTTCCATCTATGCTTAGTATAATATCTCCTCTCTTTAGTCCTGCCTCTGATGCAGCTGATTTTGCATTTACTCTTGATACGTATATACCTTCATTAAAATTTAAATTTTCATCTATATATCCTAGGACATTTTTGTCAAATGCAAATACTCCAAGTGTTGCTTCATCAAATTTTCCATTATTGTTAAAACTTTGTATTACACTTTTTACAGAATTAATTGGTATTGCAAAACTTATTCCCTCTGCAGATGTTATTTTTACTCCATTTATTCCAATTACTTGTCCATCTGCATTTACAAGTGGTCCTCCACTATTTCCAGGATTGATTGTTGCATCAGTTTGAATTAAGTCTTCCATATATGTTTCTTCTTCATTTTCTTCAAATTTTATTGTTCTATTTACTGCACTTATTATTCCAGAAGTTACTGTTCTTTGAAACTCGAATCCTATTGGATTTCCTATTGCGTAGACTGTTTCTCCTACTTTTATATCGTCAGAATTTCCAAGAGTTGCAACCTGTAGATTTTTTTGATTTATTTTAACAATTGACATATCTATATCTGTATTAGACCAAACTACACTTCCATCATAAGTCTTTCCATCAACTGTTGTAACATAGCATTTGCTATACTTTTCTCCACTTACATGGGCATTTGTAAGAATGTAACCATTTTCTCCCACAATAACTCCTGTACCTAAGCCTAGGCTTGTAATATTCTCATCTGAAAATATGCTACTTCCTGTATTTTTTACTTTTGAAATTCCTACAACACTATTATTTACCTCAGCAATCATTTCTGTTACAGTTTTATTATTTTCTTTTACTTCATCTAAAGTCTGCATTGTTCTTTCTACAGTAACATTTTGCTGGCTCAGATTGCTCTCTGATACCTGAGTCTTTTCGTATAATATGTAGGATAATATTAAAATCAAAAAAACTAAAAAGAATATGAACATTTTCATTAAACTTCTTTTTAGTTTTTTCTTTTTATCTTGTTTATAATAATCATTCATTTAACTTCCTCCGCTACAAATTAATTACTTATATTGTAGCCAAGATTAGTTATTTCTAAACATAAATTACAATAATTACGAACATATTTAATGCAATGATTGTAAGATGATGGCTATGTATTCTCAAAGTCCGCGCAGGGAGTTTCTCTTTAAAATAAACGAACGGAGCACTCTTATTTCACTTTCTCCAACTTCTTAAGCTCCACAAATCTTTTTACTTTTTGTGTTGTTGTTTTTTCTAGTGGCTCATCTGTTAAAATTATTTCCTTAATATGCTTAAATGTTGGTAAATCCTTGTTGATATTTTTTATATCTTCCCATACCAATTTTTCATATTCTTTTCCGAGTTTTCTCTCCAAAATGGTCTGCCAAATTGTCTTTGTTATACACAATTTTTGCACAAAGCAATGTATCAGTTTTGCTCTTATTTCTAGCATATACCATATTTTCTTCAACATATGGTAATTTGTTTATTAAAAATTCTAACTCTTGTGGATATATGTTTTTTCCATTTCTCAATACGATTATATCGCTTTGTCTTCCTGTTATAAATACAAATCCATCTTCATCTATATATCCATAATCTCCTGTATGAAGCCATCCATCTTCCAAAGCTTTTTTAGTTGCTTCTTCATTCTCATAATATCCAAGCATTATGTTTGGACCTTTTCCTAAAATTTCTCCTACTCCATCCTTATCTGGATTATCTATTTTTATTTCTACATTTTTTAGCGGTATTCCTATTGAGCCTGGTCTTTTTCTTTCTGATGATTCTGCAGTTAGCACTGGTGAACTTTCTGTTAAGCCATATCCTTGAATCAAATCTATTCCTAAATCATTATACCATCCAATTGTAACTTTATCCATTGGAGCTGCTCCATAAAGTACAACTCTCAAATATTCATCAAATTGTTTTAATACTGGTTTAAATAATTTTTTTCTTAAGTCAATTTTGCATTTCAAAAGTCCATGGGAAAGTTTAGTCATTTTATCGATTAATCCTTTTTTACCACTATCTGCAATTGCTTTTTGGATTTTTTTAGCCATTGTTTCAAGTACTAGTGGAACAGCCACAAATATGGTTACTTTAAATTCTTTTAAATTGTCTGCTATATATCTTAATCCCTCGCAAAATGCAATTGTAGCACCACAGTATGTACCATATAAAATTGTTATACTACACTCAAATGTATGATGTATTGGTAAGAATGAAAGTAAAGTATCTGATGGGTACATCATAAAGTTATATTGATATGCTGATATGTTCTTGCAAATATTTTCTTGTGATAACATTACTGCCTTAGGCTCATTTGTTGTTCCAGATGTAAATAACATAACATACATCTCATTTTCTTTTATTTTTACATCATCATATTTTGCTTTTCCAGATTCTATGATGTTTTCTCCATCTTGTAACATCGTTTCAAATTTTAAAACACCATCTTTTTCTACATTGTCCATGCATATTTTATATTTAATATTGCATCCTTGAGATATAGCTTCATTTACTGCATTTTCATATTTTTCATCATATACTATTGCATCTGCTCCGCTTCTTTGTAGTAATTTTTCTATTTCTTTGTCTGTTAAGGCTTTATCTAATGGTACAATTACTCTTCCTGCTGTAGTTACTCCCAAATATGTAATAACCCACTCATATCTGTTGTTCCCTATAACTGCAACTCTTTTTACATCAGAGTCTAATACTTTTTCTGCTACTTTTTTAATGTCTTTTACAAATTGTTTGTATGTAATTTCATGTATTTCTTTGTTCTTTTTATACTTAAAAGCAACATTATCCTCTTCAAAAGTTTCGTATCTTTTTACTAATTCTCTAAAATTAGATACCTCTTCATAATACTTTTTAGACTTTTTTCCCATCAAATTACCTCCTATTTATATTTTTCACCCACATTTTATAACAAATTGTCAAAATTTTCAATGTTCTTATTGATTTTTCTTTCTTTTGAGTATATACTTTTATATGGAAAAGTATATTCATAGAAGGGATTGTTGAAACATGGAAAAAAAAGTATATGAATTAACTACACCTCAAAAGTCTATATGGCATACAGAAAATTACTATAGCGGAACAAATATTAACAATGTATGTGGTGTACTAGCAATTAACGAACCTGTTAACTTTGATATATTAAACAAATCAATTCAATTATTTATAAAAAATAATGATATTTACCACACAAAATTTATTACACAAAACGACACAGTAGTACAATATGTTGATGATTATATACCTACAGATATTGAGATTTTAGAACTTTCTTCTGAAGAAGAATTGGCTCAAATTGCTCAAAAAATGGCAAATACACCATTTAGTTTTTTTAATTCTTTCTTATATGAATTCAAATTATTTAAACTTCCTAATAATAACGGTGGTTTTATTATCAACAACCATCATATAATTTCCGACTCTTGGAACTTAGGTATTATGGGTAATGAGATTGTTACCTACTATTCTCATCTATTAAGTGACCATTCCCCTAAAACAGAAAATGTAGAATTAAATTCATATATGGATTACGTTATTTCTGAAAAGGAATATAAGAACAGTAAAAAGTTCCAAAAAGATAAAGATTATTGGAATGATTTATTTGCAACAATTCCAGAAGTTGCTACTATTCCAAGTCAATATGCAAATAATTCTAATTCTATTAATGCAAATAGGAAGTTATTTTCAATTAATAAGGATTTAATGAATAAAATTACAAACTATGCTACTAAAAATAAAATTTCTCTATTTAACTTTTTTGTAGCTATATATTCAATTTATCTAAGCCGAGTATCAAATCTAGATGACTTTTGTATTGGTACTCCTGTTCTTAATCGCTCTAATTTTAAAGAAAAAAATACATGTGGAATGTTTGTTAATGTCTTACCACTTCGTATACAAATAGATTCTAATCTTAGTTTTGAAGACTTTGCCCTAAAGATTGCTGGAGATTCAATGTCTTTATTAAGACACCAAAAATATGGATATGAAGCAATTCTTGAAGATCTAAGGGCAAATGACTCTAGTCTTCGCTCTTTATACAATTTTGTAGTATCTTACCAAATCACAAAAATCACTGAAAATCAAGACCAAACACCTCATACAAGTAATTGGATTTTTAATAATTCTATTGCAGATGATATTGATGTTCATTTGTTTGACTTAAATGATAACAATATGAATATTGCTTATGATTACAAGGTTTCTAAATATCAAGAAAATGAAATTGAAAAAATCCATAATCGTATTTTATATATGATTGAGCAAATTGTTGAGAATAAAATACATTCTTTAAGAGAAATAGAAATTATTACTCCAGAAGAAAGAAAACAAATATTAGTTGATTTTAATGATACTACTAGAGACTATCCTCGTGATAAGACAATTATCCAATTATTTGAGGAACAGGTTAAAAAACATTCTAATGAAATAGCTTTAACTTTTGAAGACGAATCATTAACATATGAGGAGTTAAATGAAAAAGTTAATCAATTAGCACACTTTTTAAAAGCAAATTATCAAATAAAAAATGGTGATATTGTAGGATTACTTATTGATAAATCTTTAGAGATGGTAATAGGTATGCTAGCAATTTTAAAAGCGGGAGCAGCATTTTTACCATTAGATTTTGAGTTACCAGTAGAACGTTTGTCATATATTATAAGTAATTCAAATCCAAATTTAATTTTAACAAGTCACAAATTAAGTGAAACTGCTAAAAATTTGAAAGTAAATTATTTAGCAATTGACTTAGATTCATTCTTTATTTATGGAAATGAATTAAATAAAAGCAATTTGGAAATTACTAATACACCAGAAGATTTAATTTATATAATATATACTTCTGGCTCTACAGGCAAGCCAAAGGGTGTTATGGTTAAGCAAAGAAATATTGTAAGATTAGTAAAAAATCCTAACTTTTTAACATTTAAAGAGCATGAAATTATGGTTCAAACTGGAACTATTGTTTTTGATGCCTGCATTTTTGAGATTTTTGGTAGCTTATTAAACGGCTTTAAACTATATGTTCTTCCAAAAGATAGATTAATGGATTTTTCATATATGAAGAATTTTATAAAAGAAAAGCAAATATCTATTTTGTTTTTAACAACAGGACTACTAAATCAATTAATTAATGAAGATCCTAGTATATTTTCTACTGTGCGTTATTTATTAACTGGTGGAGATATTATCTCTCCAAAGCACATTGAAAAAGTTATGAATTCTTGTCCTAACATACAAATAATTAATTGCTATGGTCCTACTGAAAATGGCTCTTATTCAACATGTTATCCTGTTACAGGAAATGAAACAGATGGAATTATTCCAATAGGAAAACCAATTTCTAACTCTACTTGTTACATAGTATCAAAAGACCAAACTTTGCAACCAGTTGGCGTTCCAGGAGAACTATGGGTTGGTGGAGATGGTGTTGCTAGAGGTTATATAAACAATCGGAGAACTAACAGAGCAGAAATTTATTAAGAATCCTTTTGGAAGTGGTCTAGTATATAAAACAGGAGATTCAGTAAAATGGCTACCTGATGGAAATATTGTTTTTCTATCTAGATTAGATAAACAAATTAAATTGCGTGGCTATCGTATTGAATTAGAAGATATTGATACAAATTTGTCAAAATACAATGGTATAAAGCAAAGTATATCTATTTTAGCTGAGGTAAATAATCAAAAAGCTATTTGTTCATATGTTGTATCAGATGAACAGATTGATATTAATAATTTGAAGACATTTCTTGCTAACTATTTACCAGATTATATGATACCAAAATATATTATGCAAATTGAAAGTTTTCCACTTACAATTAGCGGTAAATTAGACCGTAAGTCTCTTCCTCTTCCATCTTTTGAAGAAGAAAAGATTTTACCTGCTCGTAATATGGTTGATTCTAGTATCATAGATAAAATATCTAATATGTTATCTTTAAAGCAAGTAGGAATTAATAACTCATTTTTTGATATTGGTGGAGATTCGCTAAATGCAATTTCTCTAGCAACTTATTTGAGTACAAAATATAATATACATATTTCTGTTAAAGATATATTTGACCACCCAATTATTAGAGACTTATCAGATTATATATCTTCAAAATTAGCACATGATGTGCAAGAAACATTAATTCCTATGGCTGAAAAAAAAGAATATTATCCTATTTCTTCTGCTCAAAAAAGGATTTACTATGTTTCTAGTGTAGATAAATCTTCTTTGCTATACAATATTGCAGGCGGACTATTTTTTGATGTAGTCCCAGATACTAGTAAATTAGAGAATTGTATTAGGGTTTTAATTAAAAGGCATGAATCTCTTAGAACTTCTTTCTTTATCGTAAATGAAGAAATTGTTCAAAAAATAGAAGATAATATAGATTTTAATTTAAAAGTTGCAAATCAAAATGATTCTTCGATAGAAGATTTATTTAAAAAATTTGTACAACCTTTTGACTTAAGTAAAGCACCTTTATTTAGAGTAGAACTAATACTATTAAATGATAATCGTTCTTTGCTATTATTAGACATGCATCATATTATTAGTGATGGTGCTTCCCTTTCTATCTTTATTAAAGAGTTATGCAGTTTATATAATGAAAAAGAACTACCTGAAAAGAAGATTGATTACAAAGATTTTTCTGTATGGGAAAATAATCAATTCAAAACAACTTATTTTAATGAAAGTAAAGAATTTTGGGTAAATCAATTTAAAGATGAAATCCCAGTATTAACTTTACCAACCAAAGGATCCAGACCAACAAAGCAAAGTTTTCATGGTGATAATTATCTCTTTGAATTTGATGAGAATTTGTCAGATAAATTAATATCAATTTCGAGAGAAAACAATGTAACACCATATATGTTACTTTTATCTGTATATTATATTGTTCTATCAAAATATTCTTCTCAGCAAGATATTGTTGTTGGAACACCAGTTATTAACAGAGAAAATGAAGATTTACAATCTGTAATAGGAATGTTTGTAAACTCTTTACCTCTTAGAAGAACAATAGATAATTCTTCTACATTTATTGATTTTGTAAATAACATAAAAGAATACTGCCTAGAAGCATTTGCTCATCAAGACTATCCATTTAATGAGCTAGTGAGTGATTTAGGCATAAAACGTGATATCAGCAGAAACCCTATTTTTGATACAATGTTTATTTATCAAAATAATGGTTATCCTGAGTTTCTTTTTGATGGCATAACATCTACATACTATATACCTAATTTAAATATTTCTAAATTCGATTTATCTTTAGAAATTATGCCTATAAATTCTAAGTTTAGTTTGCGTTTAGAATATTGTACAGACTTGTTTGATAAATCATTTATTAAACAATTTGCTAACCATTATACATTGGTATTAAAAAATGTTATAGATAATTTACAAAAACAAATTTCTGAAATAGAGATTATTTCTTCAGAAGAAAGATCTTTAATTTTAAATGATTTCAATAATACTTTTATTAACTATCCTAGAGATAAAAATATTATTGAGTTATGGAAAGAACAAGTAAAAAAATCTCCAAATAACATTGCCATTGTTTTTGAAAATACTAAAATGACATATTTAGAGTTAGATCAAGAATCAAATCAATTAGCACACATTTTACTTGAAAACCAAGTAAAACATGGAGATATTGTTCCAATTTTAATGGACAAATCTCTTGAAATGATAGTTGCAATTTTAGGCATTTTAAAAGTAGGTGCAGCATTTTTACCAATTGATGTACAATATCCTAAAGAAAGAATTGAGTACATGCTTCGTGATTCAAACTCGAAAATATTACTCACAGTATCAGATTTTATTTACAAAGCTACATCAAATGTAAAAGCTTTATCTGTAGAATTGAACAATATTATTTACCAAAATCAAGACAAATCTTCTATAGAGATAGTAAATTGTTCTCCAGATGATTTAGCTTATGTAATGTATACATCTGGTTCAACAGGAAATCCAAAAGGAGTAATGATAACTCATAGAAATATTATAAGATTAGCTAAAAATAATAAATTTATTACTTTTGAAGAGCATGAAAGAATTCTTCAAACTGGCTCTATTGTTTTTGATGCATGTACTTTTGAAATTTGGTGTTCTTTGCTAAATGGATTTGAGTTATATATTATTAAAAAAGATGAATTATTAGATGCTTCACTTTTACAAAATTATTTAGCAAAAAATAAAATCACAACTTTATGGATTACTGCTCCTTTGTTTAACCAACTTTCTGAAGACAATCCATATATGTTTAAAAACGTTAAAAAATTATTAACTGGTGGAGATGTGCTTTCTCCAAGTCATATTAATGCAGTAAGGGCTGCAAACCCTAACTTAACAATTATCAATGGTTATGGACCAACAGAAAATACAACATTTTCTTGCTGCTTTACTATTGATAAAACTTACAATGACTCCATTCCAATTGGAAGGCCAATATCAAATTCCACAGCATATGTAGTTTCTCAAACTGGTAATTTATTACCTATAGGAGTTCCTGGGGAATTATGGGTTGGTGGAGATGGTGTTGGTAAAGGTTATTTAAACAATCCAGATTTAACTTCCAAAAAGTTTATTGCTAATCCTTTTGGAGAAGGAATGGTTTATAGAACAGGAGACCTTGTAAAATGGCGTCCTGATGGAACAATTGATTTTATTGGTAGAATTGATGGGCAAGTAAAAATCAGAGGATATCGTGTTGAATTAGGTGAAATTAATTTACAGATTTCTAGATTTGATGGAATCAAGGATTCCTTCACAGTTGTAAATACTATTAATAGCGAAAAAGTAATTTGTAACTATTTTGTTGCAGATTCTGAAATTGATATATCTGCTTTAAAAGCTTATTTAAAAAGCCGTTTGCCTATATACATGATACCTACATATTTCATGCAATTAGAGCATTTGCCAATTAATGCTAATGGAAAAATTGATAGAAGTAAATTACCTACTGATTTTAGTAAAGCAATAGCTCATTCTAGCTCAATTGTGCCTCCTAGAAATGAGACTGAAGAATTATTACTTTCTATTTTTAAAAAAGTATTAAACTATGATGAAATTGGAGTTACTGATAATTTCTTTGAATTTGGTGGGGATTCTTTAACCGCAATGAAAGTACAAGTGGAATGCTTAAGTAACAACTTGTCTATTGCATATGGAGATATTTTTGAGTTTTTAACAGTCGAAAATCTCGCAAAACATATTGACTCTAAAAATAATTTAAATACAAAACGTCATTATATAGAAGAATACAAAAAATATGATGCATTAATCTCAGGTAATAAACTAACAGACAATATAGAACTTGAATACACACCAATTTCAAATGTTTTACTAACTGGATTTACTGGATTTCTAGGTGCACATGTTTTAGATAGTTTTATAAAAAATGAAACTGGAAATATATATTGTCTAATTCGTTCAAAAGACAATATTTCACCAAAGCAAAGATTAGAAAACACTTTACATTTTTACTTTGGAAATTCATATGATGCATTAATCGGCAAACGTATACACTTGATTGAAGGCGATATAACTCTGGATAATCTAGGATTATCAGATGAAGATTACAATAATTTAGGTAATAAACTAACCACAGTTATACATTGCGCCGCATTGGTAAAACACTATGGAAATTATAACGCATTCAAAAAAATTAATATTGATGGTACACAAAAAATTGTAGACTTGTGTGAAAAATTTAATTTAAAATTACTTCATATTTCTACAATTAGTGTGTCTGGAAATAACTTAGCAGAAGGTGCTAATATAGAGAATTACTTTGGCAAAGATATTATTTTTGATGAAACTAATTTTTATGTAGGACAAAATTTAAAAAATTCATATATACATAGTAAATTTGAAGCAGAAAGAATTGTCTTAGATGCAATTTCTCGTGGAGTTTCTGCATGTATTTTAAGAATGGGAAATCTAACAAGTAGGTTTTCAGAGGGCAAGTTTCAACAAAATCACTTTGAAAATGCATTTGTAAATAGATTTAAATCATTTTTACAGATTGGATATGTTCCAGATTATATGTTAGGACTTTATGCTGAATTTACTCCAATTGACTATTGTGGTGATGCAATTATAAAAATTGCAAGTCATTATAATAGAAAATATAATGTTTTCCATTTATTAAATGAAAATCATGTTGACTTAGATAAATTATATGATACAATGGTTAAATTAGGAATTCCATTAAAAATAGTTAGTGACCAAGAGTTTAAGAAAATAATATCTGACTTATTACAAAATCCTGATAAAAAATCATATTTGGAAGGCATTATCAATGATTTAAACTACGACAAAAAACTAGTTTATGAATCCGAGGTAAAAATCAAATCTGATTTTTCTTCAGCCGTGCTAGCTAAAATGGGATTTAAGTGGCCAATTATTGATGAAAGATATTTAAGAAATTACTTTAAATATTTAGCTGATATTGGATATTTTAATATAAATATTAATTAAATGGAGGTTAATATGAGTTTTTATATACCACTTTTGTTTATAATTATGATAGCTATTCTTTTGCTTATGTATTTTATTGATAAGCAAAAGAATAAAAATCAGATAAAAAATATTTTTACTATTATTTTGTTATTGCTTCTTGATATGTGCTTTTTTGTATTCTTAGGTGGGGTTCTTAGTGAACCTCTAGGAATTCCGCCAATTTATTTTGACTATTTTTCATATATTGGTTCTTGCTTTTTACCTGTTTGTATTTACTTTATTAGTATCGCATTTGCCAATAGCAATTTCGTATTTAAGAGATGGTATTTATTGTTATTCATTATCCCTATATTATCTCTACTAGTATTGTGGACAAATGATTTTCATCATTTATTTTATGAAGTATATTCAATTAATTTAAATGAAACAGTAATTGGACCATATGTCTATGTATATTTAGCATACACATATATTATGCTGGCAATTGGATTAATAAATTTACTAAGATATTCAATTAAGAATTCTGGCTTTTTTTCTAAGCAATCAATTTTATTCTTAATTGGGTCAATTATTCCAATTGTAGTAAATTTACTAGGAACATTTGCAATTATTCCAATGACAATATATATTACACCTATATCTTTTGCCTTTGCTATTTTCTTCCATGCACTTGCTATATTTAAATTTGGATTTTTGAAAATCACACCTATTGCATTGCAGAAGATAGTTGATAAAATTTCTGACGGTTATGTTGTAATTAATAACGAAGATATTATTATTGATTTCAATAAAACATTTTTAAACATGTTTGGATTAGAAAAGGTTTCTATTAGAAATAAAAACTTTTATGAATTTATTTCTAAATTTAGTTATTTTAATATTAATAAGGATGAATTACAAAAGTGCATTCAGGAAGTCAAAACTTCTGATGATACATACTCTTTTGATAAAAAATTAACTAATGCAGAAAAATATTTTCATATAGAAATAAATTCAATAGTAACAGATAACAAATTTTTAGGAATTCTTATTCTGTTTAAAGATACAACTCAGCATATGCTTGATTTAAAAACTATTCAAAATAACCAAAACATGCTTATGGAAAGAGAACGTTTAGCATCTCTTGGACAATTAATCGGCGGAATTGCACATAACTTAAAAACGCCAATAATGTCTATATCTGGTGCGGCAGAGGGACTATCTGACCTAATAAAAGAATATGACGAGTCAATTGGTGACCCTGAGGTTACAAATGATGATCATCATGCTATTGCTAAAGATATGTCTGAATGGGTAGAAAAAATAAAGTCTTATTCTGAATATATGTCTGATGTAATTACTGCAGTTAAGGGACAGGCAGTAACATTATCAGAAAGTGAAAATATTACTTTCGATATAGATGAACTTATGAAAAGAGTAAATATACTTATGAAACATGAGCTTAAAAATGCTTTGATTGAATTAAATACAAAAATCAATGTGGACAAGAATACTATACTACATGGAGATATAACAAGTTTAGTACAAGTTATCAACAATATGATATCAAATAGTATCCAATCATATAACGGAAAAACTAACCAATTTATTGATTTAACAGTTGATAAAATACAAAACACTTTAGTTATATCCATAAGAGATTATGGCTCAGGATTACCAAAATCTGTACAAGACAAGTTGTTTAAAGAGATGATTACAACTAAAGGTAAGAATGGAACTGGACTTGGACTATTTATGTCATATTCAACAATCAGAGCTCACTTTAATGGAGATATTACATTCGAGACAGAAAAAGGAAAAGGTACAGTATTTCATATAGTGCTACCGCTTTTGCTCGGTAAGTAGGTTGATATAATTTACAACTTTATGTGAGCATTGAAAATATATACTTATTCTCTAAAAGCAAAACTATTTAATGAAGTGTAAAAATTAACCTTAATCCGACTTTTTGACAAAAGTGCTTGATTTTTGCCGAAACAATTTATATAATGTAGGTGAATTAATTGGAGAAGGTGATGTTATGAGAAAAAATGAACATATAGCACAATCTAATGGTTATAAAATTATTGCTGTTGATGATGAAGAAGGAATTGTAGATTCACTTTCAATATTTTTAAAAAGGTCTGGATATGAATTTACTGGAGTAACAGACCCAATGGAGGCAATTGAAAAAGTTAGGAATGAACATTTTGATTTAATGATACTTGACTTTATTATGGACCCTATACATGGTGACCAAGTTGTGGAAGAAATTCGTAAATTTAATAAAGAATTATATATTCTGTTACTAACTGGTCATAAAGATTTAGCTCCACCTCTTGAAACAATTAGAAGATTAGATATTCAGGGCTATTGTGAAAAAAGTGATAAGTTTGACCAATTATTACTTTTAATTGAGTCAGGAATTAAATCTATAAAACAAATGAATGAAATAAAAAGAATAAATCAAGAATTGTCTGAAACATATGAAAAATTAGAAAAAGCATATTTAGAAAGTATTCAGACTCTAAGATACACCGTTGAAGCAAAAGACCCATATACTAGAGGACATTCTGACAGAGTATCAGAATACTCTGTATTAATTGGTGAAAAATTAGGCTTATCTGAAGATGATTTAAAAACACTAAGAGTAGGTGGCCTATTCCATGACATTGGAAAGATTGGTATACCAGATAGTATTTTATTGAAAGAATCAAAACTTACAGATGATGAATATTCAGAAATTAAAAACCATCCATCAATTGGAGCTCATATACTATGCAATGCAGAAGTTTTTAAAGACATTATACCAATTGTAAAACATCATCATGAAAGATATGATGGAAGAGGTTATCCAGGTCAGTTAAAAGGCGAAGATATACCATATTTAGCAAGAATTGCAGCAGTTGTAGATGCATTTGATGCAATGACTTCAAAAAGAACATATAGAAATTCATTGCCAATAGATGTAGTACGTGAAGAAATAGAAAGGAATTTGGGCACACAATTTGACCCAGAAATAGGCAAAGTTTTTCTTGATATTATTGATAATGAGTATGGTAAGATTGAGGAAATACAGGAAAAGTATCCTGCGTAAATTTTAAAACAAAGAATTCGTCGATGTTTAATGGTTTTTAAATCACACATGTCCTGCAACGGGAGTTCTAATTTAAATAACCTCACTTCGTCCCGACGGAGCTCACTGCTCCGTTCGTTTATTTAAATTAGAACATCCCTGCGCGGACTTTAAAAATGTATACCATTAAACATCGACGAATTCTTTGTTTATATTCCTAAATCTTCATACTAAGTTTAACCTTTTGTCTCTCACTATCAATTCCAATTACCTTTACTTTTACAATGTCTCCTACAGATACTACGTCTGACGGACTTTTTACAAAGCTGTTGCTCATTTCTGATATATGTACTAACCCATCGTGTTTTACACCAACATCCACAAATGCTCCAAAGTCTGTAACATTTCTTACTGTGCCTGTTAATATTTGTCCTTCTCTTAAATCCTCAAATTTAAGTACATCTGCTCTTAAAACCGGTTTTGACATTTCTTCTCTTGGGTCTCTTCCTGGTTTTGAAAGTTCATCTATTATATCTTTTAAAGTCATCTCCCCTACATCAAGTTCTTTAGCAGTGTTTGATACATTAATCTCTGCAAGTTTTGTTTTTATTTCTTTTAATTTCTCTTTGTCTGTTAATTCTTCTTT
This sequence comes from uncultured Clostridium sp., assembly GCA_946578345.1. Lineage (GTDB taxonomy): Bacteria > Bacillota > Clostridia > TANB77 > CAG-508 > CALXVA01. The sequence goes on along the minus strand of CAMOBD010000002.1, from coordinate 13,026 downwards.
GCTATACCCTATTTTATTTAATAATTTTTCTGCTATTTCATAACTTTCTGGGTGAACTGCTGTAACTTCCAATGAATTTTTTCCATCAAATACACGTATAAATCCTGCACATTGTTCAAATGCTGATTTCCCTAACTTTGGCACTTTCAAAAGTTCTTTTCTTTCCTTTATTTTTCCATTTTCATCTCTATATTTTACAATATTATTTGCAATTGTTTTATTTATTCCAGAGATATACTGTAAAAGTGATGGTGTTGCTGTGTTTACATCTACACCGACTTTATTAACTGCATCTTCTACAACACCTGTTAAACTTTCAGAAAGTTTCTTTTGATCAACATCATGTTGATATTGTCCTACACCAATTGATTTTGGATCTATTTTTACAAGTTCTGCTAGTGGGTCTTGTAATCTTCTTGCTATAGATATTGCTCCTCTTAATGAAACATTTATATCTGGATATTCTTCTGTTGCAAGTTTTGATGCAGAGTAAACTGATGCTCCTGCTTCTGAAACTATTGCATAGTGCACATCTTTTCCTAGCTCTTCCTTTGCCCTTTTTATTACATCTGCTACAAATATTTCTGATTCTCTTGATGCTGTTCCATTTCCTATTGCAAACATATTGACATCATATTTTTTTATAAGATTTAGTAATACTTTTGCTGAGTTTTCCGTGTCATTTTGTGGCTCTGTAGGATAGATGGTTGTAGTTTCTAAAACCTTTCCTGTTTCATCAATTACTGCAATTTTACATCCTGTTCTATATGCTGGGTCAAATCCTATAACTGTTAAGTTTTTAATTGGAGCTCCTAAAAGTAATTGTTTTGCATTCTTTCCAAAAACTTTAATAGCCTTTTCTTCAGCCTTTTCAGTTAAATCAGAACGAATTTCCCTATCTATAGATGGCTCTATAAGTCTTTTCCAGCTATCATCTATGGTAGATTTTAAATATTCTTCAAACTGTGTATGTCCTTTTATGATGTCTCTTTCCATATATTCTAATATCTTGTCTTCTGGTTTATCTATTTTTACCTTTAGAAAATCTTCCTTTTCTCCCCTATTTATCGCTAATATTCTATGACTTGGAAGTCTCTTAATACTTTCATTAAAATCATAATACATATCATAACTTGATTTTTCTTCAGGCTTTGTAGCTTTTACATTTATAACTGCTTCTCTATAGCATATTCCTTTAATTTTCTTTCTGTATTTTGGCTCATCAGAGATATTTTCCGCAATTATATCTAGTGCTCCTTGAATTGCATCTTCAACATTTGCAACAATCTTGTCTTTTGGAGTATCTTCTTCCACACTATCCACATTTACATACTCTTTTGCAATTTCTTCTATTGGCCTTGTTTCCTTTTGCTGATATATAATATTTGCCAAAGGTTCTAATCCCTTTGCTTTAGCAACTGTTGCCCTTGTTTTCTTTTTAGGCTTATATGGTCTATATATATCTTCTACTTCTGCAAGTGTCTTAGCCTCTTCTATAGATTTTGATATTTCCTCTGTTAATTTTCCTTGCTCCTCTATAGACTTCACAACCTCTTCTTTTCTCTTTTCTAGGTTTCTTAAATATGTAAGCCTTTCACCCAAATCTCTTAAAACCTCATCAGAAAGCCCTCCTGTAACTTCTTTTCTATAACGAGCAATAAATGGAATAGTATTTCCCTCATCTATTAGTTTCACTGCTGCCTCTACTTGATTTTCTCTAATACTTAATTCCTCTGCAATTATTTTATTAATTTCCATATTTCTTCTTTTTCCTTTCTTAGTGTCGCAAAAGGGACAGGCCATTTTGTGACATTTTATGATAATTTTCTTTAAACTTTTATATTCTTTAAGGTTTATAGATTCGCCTACAAACCGCTTTGCCTATTATATCAGATTTTTTAGGCAATTGTAAAGAGTGGTCTATTTTTTGATTGTAAAATTAATAATTATGCTATAATATAAATTATGAAAGGTAGGATTGATAGTGTGAAAAACTTGTTTTTCACACTATCGGCTACAATCGCTATCGCCCTCAAAATTCTAACGAATTTTGAGATGGCTAATTTTAACCTCTAACATTCTCACGAATTTAATAGAGGTTATTAAATAAATTTTTTGTTAGAGCATAAATTCGCTCGAATGGAGGTTAAAATGATTAAAAAAGCAGATTTAGAAAAAGCAAAACAAATATATAAATATATGGAAGAAGATTTTCCTAAAAACGAAATTCCAAATTACACTGGATTTGTGAAGTTAACTCAAGAAAATATTCAAAATGTATATATCTATGAGGAAAATTCTCAAGAAATAGCATATTTTATTACAATGGAAAAAGATGAGAAGGTTTTAATTACCCATCTAGCTGTTATAAAAGAACATAGAGGTCAAGGCGTTGGAAAGAGATTTATAGAAGCCATAAAAGAGTTTTTAGCTAATAAAAAAGTACTAATTGTTGAAGTAGAATCAGAGAAAAACGCGAAAAACGAACAAGAGCTTGAGGTAATAGAAAAAAGATTACGTTATTATTTAAATGCAGGATTTGTAAAATGTAATACGTTAAAATATGTTTTATATAATGTTGATTATTATATTTTAACTTATTCTACTGATGAAAGCAGTATCTCTCCAAATGTGTTAAAAGATACTATAGAAAGTATATATGATGGGTTGTTTCCTAAGGAGAATTTAAGTATTAATATTACAATTTGATTTTCAAATTTACTTATTGTATAATATATACAAGTATTTGATGTAAAAGGAGATGGTTTTATGAATAAGCTAATCCTACTACAAAATAATTTCTCCTATATGCTATAAATTTTTAGAGACCAACTTTTAAAGTTGGTCTCTTTCATTTGAAGCTCATAAATTTATGAGCTTTCTGAGGGCTCAAACCTTCTTAAAAGAATGCAGAGCTGTAAGACTTCTTCCATATCGTTGAGGATTGGTTGTGAATATTCCTCAAACCCAATCTCTTTAGACCTTTCTGTCAATTGTTTTACCTCTTCTGGGTGTTTCAAAAGCCATTTGAGTTCAGGATTCTTTTGGATAAGTTCCAGAAGTTGTTGAAGTTCATTACTATTTTGAACTATATATTCTTTCAGTCCGCCACTTCTCCTATATCCCTTCTTTATTTCAGCAGCCTTTTGTGTTTCTTCTGGGGTTCCTGGATACTGAATAGCCATCTCTTGCTTGTCGGCTTTAGCCTGTGAAGTACAATCTACATGGGTTACATCTTGTACTTTGCAATCTGGATAACTACGATAAGCATCCAGACTGCTATCAAAATCAGCATAGATTTTTTCCAGAAAGTTTGCAATATCGAATCTGTACGAAATTAGAAATTTCACCTCTTCTTCATTCGAAAAGCCTAACAACTTAAAACCCGTTGGAACTTTAGCCATATTTTTGTTTCGTAGCAATGCTACAGTTTTTTCTCTTGTCGGTTTATCGTTGTTTACACTGTTTTCTGCTCTTTTTACAACTTCCCAGATGGCATATTTATCGCCATTTAAGCTTTTCCGAAGATCTTTGTACTCTTCAAACTTTTCATACTGGCTTACTTCAGTGGCATAATTCCAGTTTGGAAAATGTGTTCTAAACTGAGCTACAAGCTCAGCTCGAACAATATCAGCGTTTTCTCGGCATGCTGGAATTCCCATTTCTTGCAGAAGTACCAATGAGTATGTCAGTTGCCAGAGAATTCTCTCAGCCTCTTTAACGCTTAATTTATCAAGCCTCCGTTTCAAAAATGCTTTTAGTTGTTCTTGTGCTTGGATTGTCAATCTCTCTTCCGTCTTGTTGTTAATCCAGCCAAACATAGTTTAGCCCTCCTTATAAAAAAATATATATATCTATTATACATTTTATTTTAGTTTATGTCAACTTTTATGTTTTAGTATTGTTTTTTGTCGAATTCTGTAGTATAATAAAATTGTATTTGATAATATAATATTGCATATATTATATTATCAAAAAACAGACATTAATCTGTTTATATTTATAATTTAGAAAGGGGAAGTTTATATGGGAATTGCATCATTTGTAATTGGTTTAGTTTGTTTAATACTATCACCATTTTTAAGCGTCTTTTTAATTTTACCTGCTATTTTGGCTTTAATATTAGGAATAGTGGATACTGTCATAAAGTCTAAAAAGAAATTACCAAAAGGGCTATCAATAGCTGGTATTGTATTGTCTACAATAGCTTTAGCAATATGTATCTTAATTGTTGTTTTTGCCGTTTATGTTTATAACAACGCATCTGACGCTATATCAAGTAGTTTAACAAATTTAGAAAGTGAAATTATAACAGAATTCGAACAAGAGGATATAACTTGCAATGTTGGAGAATCTGCAACTTTAGATGATGTAAAGGTAACTTTAACATCTGTAGAAAAAGATTTCAAAGACTATTATGATTTTGCTAGCGTAGAAGATGGATGTAAAATATTAAAAGCAAATTTTGAATTTGAAAATGTTGGTGATTATTCTGCATATATTTCATCATATGATTTTACATGCTATGCAGACAAATTCTCTTGTGATAGTTTTAACTCTGTAGAAGATGGATATTTTTCAGAATCAATAGCTTCTGGTAAAAAAGCCACTGGTTCTATATATTTTGAAGTGCCATCTGATGCTGAAACAATTGAAATTGAATATGATGATAGTACATACAGTGATGGTAAAATAATATTTAATATTGATTAATTTGCTGAGAAGTTTTTTACAAAAGGGGACGGACTCAAATTGTAAAAAAACTTCTCAAAGTAATATTTACTTTTTTACAATTTGAGTCCGTCCCCTTTTGTAAATTATTCTATTCCTAAGTATTCATTATATGTTACTTCTCTATCAACTAACTTGTCTTTCTTTATGTCTAATATTCTATTTGCTACTGTTTGAGTTAATTGATGGTCATGTGAAGTGAATAATATAATTCCTTTATATCTCTTCATTCCTTCATTTAATGCTGTAATACTTTCCATATCCAAATGGTTAGTTGGCTCATCAAATATAAGAAGGTTTGCTCCTGAAAGCATCATTTTAGAAAGTACACATCTTACTTTCTCTCCTCCAGATAATACATTTACTTTTTTAAGAGCTTCTTCTCCAGAAAATAACATTCTTCCTAAGAAGCTTCTTACATATGTCTCATCTGGGTCTTTAGAATACTGTCTTAACCAATCTGTAATAGATAAGTCTGACTCAAATAAATAGTTATTATCCTTTGGAAAATAATTTGTTGTTATCGTTGTTCCATATCTAATAGTTCCTGAGTCTGGTTCTATTTCTCCTGCTAATATTTGAAATAATACTGTTTTTGCATTTTCATTATCTGCTAAAAATGCTATTTTGTCATTTGGTTTTACTACAAATGATACTTTATCCAATATTTTCTCACCATTTATTGTTTTTGATATATTTCTTACTTCTAATATATCTTTTCCAGGCTCTCTATCTGGTTTAAAATCTATATATGGATATCTTCTATTAGAAGGTTTTATTTCATCCAATTCTATTTTCTCTAAAGATTTCTTTCTTGATGTTGCTTGTTTTGATTTTGATGCATTGGCACTAAATCTAGCAATAAATTCTTGAAGTTCTTTTATCTTTTCTTCTTTCTTTTTATTAGCTTCTTTCATTTGCTTTAATGCAAGCTGGCTTGATTCATACCAGAAATCATAGTTTCCAGGGTATACTTTAATTTTTCCAAAGTCAACATCTGCAATATGTGTACATACCTTATTTAAGAAATATCTATCATGAGAAACTACAATAACTGTATTTTCAAAATCAATTAAAAATTCTTCTAACCAATTTATACTTTTTAAATCCAAGTCATTTGTAGGCTCGTCTAATAACAAAATGTCAGGATTTCCAAACAAAGCCTGTGCTAATAACACTTTGACTTTATCTTTTGGCTCAATTTCGCTCATTAACTTATAGTGCTTGTCTGGCTCAATTCCTAAATCATTTAAAAGAACTGCTCCATCTGATTCAGCATTCCAACCATCAAGCTCTGCAAATCTTTCCTCAAGTTTTGCAGCTTTCATTCCATCTTCCTCAGAAAAATCAGGTTTTGCATATATAGCTTCTTTTTCTTTCATTATGCTATATAACTCTTCATTCCCCATTATAACAGTATCCATTACTGTAAACTCTTCAAAAGCAAAGTGGTCTTGCTTTAATACAGAAATTCTTTCATTTTTCTCTTTTGAAACTTCACCTTTACTAGGTTCTAATTCCCCAGATAAAACCTTTAAAAATGTTGATTTGCCGGCACCATTTGCACCAATTATTCCATAACAACATCCTTTATTAAATTTAATATTAACATCTTCAAATAATGTTCTCTTTCCAAATCTTACTGTAACTCCTGTCGCAGTTAACATCTCTATTTCCTCCTTTTGTCGCTTTAGGGACAGGCCTTTTCGCGACAAAATTGTCGTTTTAATGACTCCCATTCCCTATTAATAAAATATTTTTTCTTTATTATTAACTAAGACCTGTCCCCAATTTCTCATAAATGAGAATTTTGGGACTGTCCCCATTTTCTCAGTCGAGCATTCCCTTTCTTTTCAACCATAATGTAGCTATTACGCCAATTAGAATTGAAATTAATACTATAGCTATAAATCCAATTGGATTATCCTGTAATGGAACTGGCACATTCATTCCCCAATAACTTGCTATCATTGTTGGTATTGCTAATATAATTGTAATTGATGTTAGATATTTCATAACACCATTTAAGTTATTTGAGATTATAGAAGCATATGCATCCATTGTTCCTGATAATATATCTCTATAAATCCTTGCCATTTCTATTGCCTGTTTATTTTCTATGATTGCATCTTCTAGTATATCTTCATCTTCATCATATAGTTTAATTAGATTGCCCCTCATTGTTTTTTCCATTACAACTTCATTTGATTTTAATGATGTTGTAAAGTATACCAATCCTTTTTCTAAGCTTAGCAATTTTAACAATTCTTTATTCTTCATCGAGTTCTTTAAAACATTCTCAGCAATTTCTGTTTCTTTATTTAACTTTTTTAATAGACTTAGAAACATTTCTGCATTTGAATAAAAAATCTGCAAAAGCATTCTACTTTTTTTGTATGTTATCATATTCCTATTTTTCTTTTTAGTAAGCTCCTCCATAATAGGATTTTTACTTAAAGATACTGTTATGATGTAGTCATCTCTTACGAAAATTACACCAATAGGCATTGTACTATATACCTTTGCACCAAATTCAATCTCCATTATAGGAGTATCTATTATAAACAATATTGTGTTGTCATCATCTTCAACGTCTATTCTGGCTTTTTCCTCTGAGTCCAGCGCATATCTAATGAAATCTTCTTGAATTCCAATATTTTCGCACACTGTTTTTATTTCTTCATCACTCGGTGAGACCATGTTTATCCAATTCCCTTTTATATATTCTTTTGTTTCTACTGTTATATTTGTTTCCATATCTGTTCTATACATTTTAAACATAGTTATCACCCCTCAGTATAATATATTAACATACCTTAGGAATAATTACAACTTAAATTTGAAAAAATATTGACAAAACTTCATTTTGGCATTATAATATTTATGTTGTTTGATTAATATTTTATTGTATAGGAAAAATCTTTGATTTTTCCGTATACAACAAGGTTAAGTTTCTTTGGTTCGTGCATATTCGCGAAGCGAAATGCACATATAGCGAAGCTACTTTTCTTATTTTTTTGAAACATATAAAATGTTTTTATTTAAAATATTAAATTACATAAATGCGCCATTAGCTCAGTTGGTAGAGCAGTTGACTCTTAATCAAATGGTCGGAGGTTCGAATCCTCTATGGCGCACCAAAAAGCCACACCTTTGCGGTGTGGTCTTTTTTTCTATTGCTTTATATTAAAATCTTCTTCTGTCATATTTTTATAATCTATATTATGATTTGGATTATACGGTGGTCTTCTTCTTGAGCTAAATAGCATTATTACTACAATAATTATTATAAATCCAACTGTAAAAATTGCTTTATAATTAGTCGTTGCATCTTTTAGTTTAAATGAATCCTTTATCATTTCATAGTCAGCACAGTTTAAATCTGATGTAGAATCTCCAAAAAACATAACTAAATAAATGTATTTATTTGATGCTAAAATGTACATATCTGCATATTCACCTGAATCTGTTGCTGTTATCTTAACCGCCTTTTCTTTTCCTAATTTTGCCTTTTTGTCTGTATTAATAACTGTTACAGAATATCCTAATTTTCTTATCAAATAGTCCAGGTCGTCATCACTTATATCCCAAACTGACTTTTTCATCTCATCATTTTCATATACATAAATTATAAATCCTCTATTCGAATTCCCTGATGTATCACCAAATATATAAACACTTTGATATGACATATTTGCATAATTACTTGGTAGATCAAATTCAAAAAGTTCATCCTCATATGCTAAACATGGTATTATAAAAGCAAATAATATTGCTATTATTAAAAATATTGTTACTATAGATTTTTTTATCATACGTATCCCCCTTAATTATTATTTTCTATTTTTTGTATTTTATTCTACATTATTCACTTCTTGTGCTAATGTATTATCTACTTGGTTTGTTTCTTCATTGTCAACTTTTTCATTAGTTTTAGTTGTTACTGCCTCCTTTTTTGTTCCTCTTTTTATAATTCTTGTCATAGGGTCATAAGTATCTTTAGATAATAGCGTTTTAGAGACTACTTCTCCATTTTGTTTAAGTATTCTATATGCCTCACTTGTGCAACCTCTATATCCTGATTGTTCAACAACTTCTTCCCCTTCATCCAAAGTCTCATCATCTTCATATTTAGTAGTAAATGGTATATATGAAAGTACTTCTGACTGTATAACTACTTCATATTCTGTTTCTTCTTTTATGCCATATATACTCATTGTGCATACTCCATTTTTTGCTGTTGCCTCTATTTTTATAGGGTACGTTCTTGTATTTTTAAATTGAAAATCTATAGATCCCCATGCAACTGTTGCATCTCTTCCAGCATCTACATATGATGTTAGAAATTGATGATTGCTTCTATCTACTATTTCTAAGTTTGCAAGAAGTGCTGCATTATATAGTGTTGAAGATGTTTGACAAATTCCTCCTCCAACATCTTGAACAACTCTTCCTCCTGCATAAGCTCCTGCTTCTTTGTATCCTTCTGCAATTGTCCTTTCACCAACTGTTTGATTGTATGAGAATGTTTCTCCTGGCATTATAATTGTTCCATCTATTTTTTCTGTTGAAATAGCTATATTATTACTTCTATTTTTATTTGTAGGATCATATCTGGTAGAATACGTAGCTAATTCATCAGGGAATGCCTCTTCTCCTAAATCAGCTATAGTTTTGTCTGGTACTGTTATTTTTAGTGGAATAGTATATTCTTGCTTATCTTCGGCTAAAATTTCTTTTGCTTCATCTATAGAAATGGCAAAATCCACTCCATTTACATGCGTATGGACTTCTGTCTTACCTGTTTCAGAATTTTCTGATACATATGCATCTTGTGGCTCTTTATATATTTCATTTTTTATTTTTTCTATGTCTATTTCATCTGGTTTAACTTCTTCTGTTGGAATTGTTATTATATTATATTTTTGCTTTATATCTTTTATTTCATTAATTATAGCATTTTTTAGTTCATCTTCTTCTATTGCTAATCCTTCTGTTCCTTTTACAATTATTAAGTTTTCGTCTTCTATATAATAACTGCTTTGAACTACTGCTCCAGGTATTTTAGAAGCAATATTATTTACTTTTTCATTTAGTAAATCTTCACTATAACTAAAATCACAATCGATATTTCTTCCAAAAATCATCGTATATAAAATGTTATAGTTATTTGTAATAATGTTTCCACTTCTTCCTATGTTATACGCTTCATTTATAGCCTCATCAATATTAAAATTTGCATCCAATTGAATTGCATTTAAACTAGTCTCGTAGTCGTCTTTCTTTAAAATCAGTTCTTCAGTCATCTTTTCATCTATTATTTTATTCAGAGTTTCCTTGGCTTCTTCTCTTGTCATATTACCGACATCTATTCCCATAATAGATATTTTTCCAAATACTTTTTCATTGCCAATGTTAATAATTGCGAAAATAACAGAAAAAATTAATAAGAAGATTATAAATATTACTATTAATAATATTTTTGTTTTTTTGCTAACTTTTTTTTCTTTTTTGCTTTCTTCCTTTTCTATTTCTTTTTTATCTTGGTCTTTTTCTAAATTTTCTTTTTTGACTTCTTTTTTGTCTGCCGCTACTACTTCTTCATTATTCTTGGCTGAATTTTCTTCTAATTCATTGTCTGCTTCTTTTTTATTTTCTTCCATAAAAACCTCTTATCTGAGCATTTCCAGCTCTAATTATTTTTACTTTATTCTATACAATTTTATAAATTTATATTACCATAACAAATTATTTTTTACAACACATTTTTCGCTATATTTTTACAAAAAAATTTTTTATACTAGACATTTTTTTTCTTTTTATGTATAATTACATTATGCTTAAATTAAAAATTTAATGAAAGAGGTCGATATAGATGGTAGGAGATATGATTTCAAGAATTCGTGAGGAGAAGAAAATTACAAAATCAGACCTAGCAAGGCTTACAAATATTAATGTGGGTCATATTTCTCATTTAGAAAATGAAGAGCGTAATCCTAGTCATAGAGCATTAAAAACAATTTGTAGAGCTATGGAAATTCCTTATCAACCTTTGATGTACACTTACGATAAAGTTTTTTCAGATGAGCAGATGCAAAACAAAATGTATGAACATATTTCATACAATCAAGTACCTGCAGTAAGTTCTGTAGACTCATTTATGGAAATACCAGCTGATTTTCCTTCTGCATGTTTAGCATTAAAAGTTAATGATAAATCTATGGAGCCAAAAATCCCAGAAGGTTGTTACGTTTTTATAGAATTTAATACTCCGTTAGAAAATAAAGACATCGCTTTAGTAGATTACAATGGAAAAATAATGATTAGAAGATATGTTATTAGAAAAGACGGACTTAGCTTAAGAGCAGATAATAAAGATTTCGAAGATATTGTTTTAACAGATAAAGATAAATATAGTTTTATAGGAAAAATACTTGGAACTAATACTGGGCTCATTTTTTAATATAAACAAAATTTTTCAAATTTTTTTCAAAAAACTATTGCTTATTTTGTATTTTAATAATATAATTTGTTATATTATGATAGATTGTTACAAGAGATAAAAAGGAGATAAAAATGGAACTAGTAAAAAACATTTTTTTTAACACAGATAAATTAATTGAAAATAGTACAGTAAAAATTTCTTATACAGGAAAATTTTTTCAAGATAACTCAGAAGAAGTATTCATTCATTATGGATTTGGAAACAACTGGGACAATTTAAATGAAATTAAAATGGAAAAATCAGATCTAGGTTTCCAAGCCGAAATAGAGCTTCTATCTAATGACAGCTTAAATTTATGTTTTAGAAATTCAAATAATGAATGGGATAATAATGATGGACAAAACTATGTATTTCCTATTGAAAAGGCAGAACTTGCTTTAGTTGTTAAAGAAGAAAATACTGAAGTTATGCCTCATAAATTAAGAAAAACTTATATATGGAGTAAGAAAATCCGTATTGCTATTTATAAAATAATAACTTATTTACCTAAAATAATATCAGGTAATTATAAAAGAAAAGTTAATAATACTAATGAACAATAGATTTAAATTAAGCGTGCTAGACTGTTTTTGTCTTTATACTGACAAAAGCACTCCTTTCATATTATTTTTTCTTTTGTTGCATAAAACGACCTATAGTTACTGTAGGTCGTTTTATTTTTTGTCTCTACTTTTATTCACTAGAAAAAAATCGTTATTTTATGACTAGATGTTCCATCCACCGTTTATAGAGATAACTTCTCCAGTCACGTAATCATCTTCTATAAGCCATTTGACACATTTTGCAATATTCTCTGCCGTTCCAATTCTTTCTAAAGGTATTTCTTCTTTTATTTTATCCTTTTCTTTTACAGAATATTCACTGCACATATCTGTATCAATAATTCCTGGTGCAATCGCATTAACTCTTATATTTGAAGGGCCAAGCTCTTTTGCTAAAGCTTTTGTAAATCCAATTAATCCTGCTTTTGCTGTAGAATAATGAACCTCCATGCTTGCTCCAGTAACTCCCCAAATAGATGACATGTTTATTATTAATCCCTGTTTGTTATGTATCATATTTTTTACAGCTTCTCTTGTACAATAAAATGCAGAATTCAAATTATTATTCAGCATATTTTGCCAATCTTCATCAGTTATATCTGTAAATAGTTTTGTTTGAGAAATTCCTGCATTATTTATAAGCACATCTATTCTTCCATATTTGTTAACTGCAAATTTTACTAAACTTTCTGCTTCTTCTTTTTTAGAAACATCAGCTTTAAAAATATCTACAGTATATCCTAGATTTTTTAGCTCATTTTCCACACTTTTAGCACAATCTTCTGATTTACTGTAGTTGAGAATAACTGTATGACCAGATTTCGCAAGAAGTTTTACTATTTCTGCCCCTATACCTCTTGAACTTCCTGTCACAACAACTACTTTATTTACTATATTTTTTCCTTGTTTTTCTACCATGATTCAAATTCGCTCCTTTATATGCCCTCTCTTTTAAAAAAAGGAATTAGTATAAAACTAATTCCTTAAGTTTGGAGCCACTTGTCCGACTTGAACGGACGACCTACTGATTACAAGTCAGTTGCTCTACCAACTGAGCTAAAGTGGCATTTTGGTGACCCCGACGGGAATCGAACCCATGTCTCCGCCGTGAAAGGGCGATGTCTTAACCGCTTGACCACGGGGCCAGAAATCTGTCTAGGACTTTTAATCTAATCTTAGAAGTCCTAGATAAATTGGTGAGCCATCGCGGACTCGAACCGCGGACAACTTGATTAAAAGTCAAGTGCT
>CAMOBD010000001.1 GCA_946578345.1 uncultured Clostridium sp. | reverse complement strand
TCTTTTTTTCTTTTCTTTCTTTTTACAGTTTTCTTTTCTTCTGTTTTAGCTTTACCTTTAGAATTATTCAACTTTCTTATCTTTTCTAAAGCCTCTTCAACATTTCCTTTTTCTAGAAGTTTTCTTATTTTGTTTATTTCTGTCTTGCTCTTTCCTGCTTTTTCAAATGCATCCAATACTTGATATAATTTTTCTACATTACTATTTGCCATTCTTTAGTTCACCTCTTTTATTTGTCCAGATTTTAGCATAATCTAATACATTTAATATACTTTTTATTCTTTATTAGTTTTTACAAATATTTATTTTACACATTAAACGACATTACAAAGTCTGTTCCTTCTCCTAATTGCATTATAAAATTCTTAGTAATTGTATTAGAATTTTCATTGTTTTTTTCTTTAATATTTACTTCATATACATTAAGATTTCCACTTGTTTGATATTTTCCATAAGTCACATCCATTGAAATATAAAGATTTTCACTTACATAGTTTTCAAAATCGGATAATGTAGGAAAATTATTTTGTCTAAAAGTACTATCTAATTTATTATATACATACTCGTAATCTCCATCATTTAGTGCAGAGAATATTTTTTCTAAATTCATTCCTACCTTAACTTGGTCTGTACCGCTGTTATATCTTTCAGTAAATTCTGGCAAATCTATTGTATATGTATCTAACATAAGTGTGTAGTCCATAACTGCTGTTTCGTTAAATATGTAGTATTTACCATTTTTGTCTATCATAACATATTGTGTATAATCATCATAATTGTTTACTTGATATTGCTGTAAATTAATTTGTTGTATTGTTTGTCTATTATTATTTACATAACTTTCATAATTTTCTAAGCTGCCAAACTTTTGATTTCTATATTCTTCATCTAATAAATTATATGCCATATCTGGCTTTACTAAAGCAAGTGTTTTATATGAATATATATAATTTTTGGATACATCTTCATAGTTTACACTTGTTTCTACATAAGTATTATAGCTAGTAGGTTCTATTGAAATATCATTGTTATTCTGTAGTTCTATGTCATCAATACTGCTATACTCGCTATCTAGTGGCTCTATTGAAAATGTAGAATTATTTCTATCTAATGTTACAATAAAATATGCATCTTTTAAGTATGTATTATTTAAAGTATATTCTATTCCATACACAGAATAAATTTGAATATTCTCTCTTTCTAATACATTCATCTTTGTAGGTAAAAATGTTATATTTTCAGTTATACTATCTACATAATTGAAGACATTACTTTCTGTTATATTATTTGAAGTAATGTAATTTTCGCTTAACATTCCATATACATTAGTAGCAATTTGCTCATCACTAACAATTCTTACATAATTATTATTTTCATCATATCCATAATAGATAGAACTATTTTTATTAATTATATCAAGATACTGATTTACAATATTACTAACTGTATAGAAGTTTGTACTATTTGTAACTTCTTCTATTTGATTATTTTCAAAATCTTCTACTAATCCAACATCTCCTATTTCGTTGTTTTGATTATCATTAGTACTACTTAGCATAAATGCAACTGTAACAATAAGAATAATTAAAATAACTCCAAGTACTATCATTATCCATTTTATATTTTTCATATTTATTTTTATTCCTTCCTTAATTTATTTTTCTGGTTGAAAAATAATTTTATTAACTATTTTTCAACCAAATTTAATAAATTATTTTATAAATCTATAAACATGAGTAAATTGACTTGCTGAATAATTATCTATTTTTATCTGGTCTGGGGCTGCTACCCTAGCTGACCTAGCACCGACTTTAAGACCATTTCCTAAGTAAATTTCCACATGTCCATCTCTCCATAAAACATCTCCTGGTTGTAATTCTACACTTCCGATTGGTCCTACATATGCAGAACTGCTTGTTGAGTATCCATCTGTTGTTGAAGGAACATCTATATTGAAAAATTCTTCATATAATCTTTCAACAAAGCTTGAACAATCATATTGGTGCTCTCCATATCTATTTGCTTGACTATATGTATAACTATCATCTTCTGCAATTCTTATTGCTTCTGATAACATACTTGCCATAGTAGTTGCATTAGGCTCAGAGAGTGTTATTTCTCCAATTCTATTATCACTTGTCGGAGCTGTCCTTCCTTGGAATTCGTTATAGTATTCTTGTGCAGCACTTATCCTTCCTGACATATGGTTTATTGAAGGGTCGTAACTTGGTCGTTCGAATACTGCCATAAATGCAACAGTTGCAGTACGTATATCTGTAGCATTTTGCCAATCACTAGCGGTATATGAGTTTCCATCGTATGCAGTTGATGATGATGACCCCATCTGATAAGTTGCATATCCATTTGCCCCTCCTCCTGGTGTAAGTTCAGCTAGCAAAAACTCAATTTGAATTTGTATATCTGACGCATCTGCACCTTTACTTGCCGCATATGATTCTAATGCTGTCCTTCTTCCATAAGACCATTGACATAGTCCAAATCCAATACCATTTCCAGCTTCAATTAATGATGAATCAAATCTAGATTCATATTCTATATTTCCCATGACAGCTGCTGTAGCAATTTCACTATATCCAGCATTTCTTAATGCAAACCATACTTTTTCTTGTATAGTATTTCCATAAAAACTAGATACCGAGCTAAAACTGCCTGGCTCAAATATTGAAAAATCGAATTCTGTTACACCATATGCCTCATTGCCAGTAGCCTTATATAATAAATATTTTGTTAAATCTACCAAAAGATCTTTTGTCTTGTCATTTGATTCTAATATTTCTATTAGCCAATCTGATGGAGGAAGAGATACACTTAATATATTATTTCGAGCAGTATAATTTTCATTTTTCAAAAATATTGTTACAAAGTTATCTGTATCAGAATTTGGATCTGTTTTTTCAATTAGATTTGCGGATGGAGATGATACATAATTATTTTTCTCTATCGTATTCGATGAACTAATGGTTCCTCCCTCTCCATCATCCTCTGCATCACCAGTTGTCGTTATTTTATCTGGTACTTCATAAGTATATTCTTTATTATAATCTACTATCCATGTATTTGCCCTAGTTAAACTTACGTTTAACGTATTAATTCTAGAAATAGTAGTATATGTCGTACGATAATGCCTTGTCTCAGTCCTTACTCCGCTATCTGTTGAAACAGTTATAATTTTTGTATAGTCGTGGTTTTCTACATTAGTTGTTACTGTTAAATTATCATAAACAGTAAATTCTATTTTGCTGTCATAAACTAAATCTGCTAACTCCATTACAAAATTTTTTTCTTCCCCTACTACTAAAAGTGCCCATAAATAATCAAATGGCATGGTATAGTTTTTTACCATTTCTTGATAATTAACTTTCTGAGTAGTCATTCTATATATTGTATTATTCTTTTGAGCGACGTCAGGATCTGTACTTGTAACTATCTCCTGTGTTTCGTTCCAAGTTGCAACTACTACTTGATACTTACTATTATTGTTTGCACTTTCATTTGTTTGTACAGTTGTTTTTCCCTGATATCTGCTTTGATAATCTTCAAATGTAACATTTTGTTCTACCAAGTAAAACTTTGCTCCACTATTATATGTGCCATATGGTTCTGCATTCATAGTAGCTTGATCTATATTGGCATATACATCTATTTGATTATCAGCTAGTCCTCCTCCTGTATCTGTTACATAAAAAAATCTACCATTTGCTGCCGATCCTTCTCCATAACTTGCAGTTTCTATATATATAACACTATTTTTGTATTGGCTTAAGTTTTTCATTGCAATTTGTCCTTCAGTTAACTCATATCCTAATGCATTAAGTTTTCCTCCTTCAATAGCTGAACCATCACCATTATAGAAGGTAACTTTTCCATCTGCTGTTATAAGTTGCATATCTGTTTTATCAATTAGCCCTTCTTCATTTTCTATGCTATCATCAGAATCATCTTCTTCTGTATCATTAGAATTTTCATTTCCGGATATTATCTCTGTTGGTTCTTCACAAAGCCATCCCCAACCAAGCCATCCAGGATTTACACCCAAGACTGTAGAATTATTTGCTTGCCAAGAGACCCAATCTTCTAAAGTGCTTGTAGCAATATTTCCTATATTATCCATTACCATACCATTGCCTATATATATTCCTACGTGTCCTGCATAACTTCCTGATCCAGTTCCAAACACTGCTGCACCTACTGGTATGTTATCCATACTTGTGGAAATAACGCATGCTTTATATGCTTCATATGCTGTAGCATAATATGGTACTTGTAAACCTGCATTTCTATATACAGTTTCTGCCCAAGCTTCACACCATCCTGCTCCTGGAGAAGGTGTGTTTTGTGCTGATGCAACAATAGCATCAGAAATATTTGTTACTAAATCATTAACTGAATAATCAAGGTTTCCTCTATTATAATTTACTGAAATATCTTTTTCTAATGTAAAATGATTTAATACTTGGTTCCTTATACTTTGATCTCCAGTTTCATTATATTGTTCAATCCATCCATGAAATGTATTTGGATCCACATATGTCATTGTAGATGTAGTTCCATCTGACTTTGATCTTTTAAATTTTATTATTCCTTGTATTTTCTTTGAATTCACATCTTTATTTATACTATCCCAATCAATAGGTTCGTCTGGATTTGGTCTTGTATCCGGGTAATTAGTAAGTACCTCTGCATTCATTAACTTTAATAAATCTTCTGGACCATCAAGATATTCATCAACTCTACTACCATTTTCTACCATTTTATCCCATATCTCTTGTGCTGTCATTGAACTCATCATATTTCCATTTGCATCGATATTTATATTACTTGTGTATTGTCCAGCAGCATAAGGTGTAGAAGACCAGTCTCCTTCTTTATTTGCTGCATCATCTAATGTTATATAATAGATTGCTCCTGCAATAATTAAAATTACTACTGCAATTGCTGCCACTACTATTATAAATGGTTTTAATGCAGCTTTAAATATCCTTGTTACAATTCTTCCAAATGACCTTAGCTTTTCCATCTTTTAATTACCTTTTCCTTTCAAAGCCTAACTATTGTTACTTATACATGTATTCTATAAATCAATCTTTAAACTGACATAATTGTTATATTTTCCTTCATTTATCGTATTAAAACTATTGTAGTTTAATATAATTCTTGAAAAATTTATACTTGTTATTGTACCTGTTGAACTATAATTATTATAGAATTTAATCTCTATTTCCTTAGTTTGTTTAGGACTAATTGTTAATTCTTCTTCTGTTATTTCATGTATATATGCTTCATATTTTAATTCATTTTCATCTTCTAAATACATTGAGTCTGATATTTGTTTATCATCTAAAATAATAGAATTATCAGTATTATTTGTAACCTTAAATCTATATATTTGATATTCCATATATGTATCAATTCTTAATAATTCAATATTTAATTCATCTGTTTGTCTGGTTACATTTTTTTCTTCTCTATTTATATAACTGTTAATATTTAATTTTAAATTTCCTTCGCTATCATTTACAATTGTTATATAGTCTTGTATAGCATTTGAAGTTGTATATATACCTGTTGACAAAGCATCTTCAATTATGCTTATTTTGTACGTGTTATTAATCCAATTTTCTATTGAAACTGTTTTCTTTGAATTTCCAAAAATTTGATTATAGTATGAATTAGTAAAATTTTCTACTGTTGGATACATTTCTTCTTTACATTCATCTGATAATAAGTTATACGCCTCTTCAATTTGCTTATTATTACACAAAGCTATAAATTCATCTATTATCGTTAGAGTTCCTATTTGAGATTGTGTTAAGTTTTCTCCGGAAACTACTGATTCTACTGTATCTAAATGAGTATCATTCAAATTGTTATTAATATTATCTTTTTGTCCTATAATAGTATCTACACTATTTACAGTAGAGGATTCATTAGTTCTAATTATAGAATTAATATATCTTATTAATGGAATGAGTAATATTAATATTATTAGTACTATAATAGTAGTAAATATTAATTTTCTATTTTTATTGTACCAAAGGACTATTTTTTTCATATTCCCTCCTATATGATTTATTGTTTAAATGGAGCAGAACTATATTCTGCCCCATTTAACCTTTTAATAGTTCCAGTTATTTATTTCTTTTATTGCTTTTTCATATTTTTTTATTTCCTCTTTGTCAATGCCTTTGTCTTCTAAGCCTTGTTTCATACGGTCTAATTCTTTCTTGTCCTTACCTACTTCTTGTGCTAATCCGGCTAGTATTATTCTCTTTCTTCCTGCTCTTTCATCGTTAAAATCTTTATTTTGCATTGCTTTTATAATTATTTCATCATCAGTAATTCCTGCTTCTCTATATTTTTGAGCATCTTTCATTAATTGTCTCATTGGTTTTACACCAGATACGCCAAGTTTATCTGAATATAGTTTTCTTCTTTCTTTATCTCTTTCTGCTCTTGCATCTTCTATTTGCTTTTGTCGTCTAGCTGCTTCTTCTGGTCCATATGCAGTATTTGCATACTCTATAGATGCTTGCTCAGCTGCATTTGTTATACGTGCTTCTGCTCCTTGTGCAAATTCATTAATTTTTCCTGGAACTGATGATATTCCTCCTCCAGCAATCCATCCTGCTCCTAGACCTGCTGCACCATATTTAAATACATTTGTATAATCATCTGACACTAATCCTGCTGCCATTCCTGCCATTCCTGCGGCTCCTGCTACTGTTCCTTTAATTGCTAATCTAGCAGCTTTTGGAGCTACGTATTTTACTCCTGCACCTACTACACCTAAAGCTCCTTTTATTCTATGTGTTTTTCTTCTTTGAGTACTTGTATTTTCTTGTCTTCTTGTGCCTGTATTAGGAGAATAAACTTGCGGTGTTGTTGGAGAGTTTGTAGGAGTTTGATCATTTGCTGTATTATTATTTGCATATCTTGGATCACTACTTATCATGTCATTAATTTCATTTTCACTATAGCCTGAATCTCTTAATATTCCTCTATATTCTTCTTCTGAATAATTCATACCTTCCGGTTGATTTGCTTCTCTTGCCATAGCATCTCTTTCAGTAGGGTCAAAATTGTTCGTTCCATAATTTTCATCATAAGCGTCAACCATTCTCTGCTGAGCAGTTTGTGGCTCATTATTATTTTCTCCAGCTTGTCCATTACGACCTTGAGGCAATTGTTGTGCATTATTTCCTCCATACTCTGTGTCGATTAAATCATTAACACTATTACCTGAATTTGGAGTTCTATAAGATATTCTTGTATTATTGCTGTTGCCATTACCATCTTTATCTGATTTTTGTTTTTTGTTTCCTCCTGTTAACCTACGTAATTGGTTTATACCTTGCATAGCCAAAGCACCACCTAGAGCAGAACCGCCTTCTAATGTTGAGGCTTTGTCAAATCCGAAGAATCTCCTCATTATTTTTTCAGCTTCTAGCATAAATCCTAATGCTGCGATAGAATAAAGTAAATTATCTGCAGCAAAGTCCATTGCTGAGCCTATTAAAACAGTATATAGTACTAAATGTACAGGTTGGATCAAAAGATTAAAAATATACTCCTTTAACCACATATTAAAAGCTTGTGCATTACCATCATTAAGTTTATCTAATGGATATGTCATAGCAACAAATGGTGCTATAATTGTTAGGAAAGTTAGCATTAATAATCTTTTTAAATACCTAAACAAAAACATTATTGTGTAAATTACTAAAGCTACAAATATTAAGGTATATCCAAACTGTCTTATTAGTAAATCATCACTTGTCATTCCTTCAGGCTCTATTTGCACTTCCATTCTAGCTTTTCCCATTAAATTGGTAGGCCAAATAAAATGTTCTACCCCTGATTCATCTTGAGTTATGACTCCAGCGTTTCTCATTGTCTGAGCAAATGAGCCATCTCTATCATCAAATATTGAACCAGCATCTTCGTTTTGATAATTATAATGATAATCTTTTAAAGAACCATTTTCATCTCCGTACTTCTGTATAATAATATTGATTTACAAAATTCAATGATTCAGTTACAAGATCTGATATAGTCATAGCAAATGACATTATATAATGTAGGAAAAATAATAAACATACTCCTATTAGCCAGTCAAAAAATCTTTGTTTATATTTTGCCTTATCTTGAGCAGAACTACTTATTACTATTCTAATACCTACATACAATAATATAGATAATAATGCTATTAAACAGAAGTTTCTAATTATAAAATACCAACTTGAAATTGTACCCTGTAGTCGTGCTGCTGACGATTGTGGTTGTTCATCATTATTTCCATTGGCATCAGGATCTTGTTGCGTTCCTTGGAGTGCTTGGCTTACAGATGATTGTATACTTTCGTAATATTCGTCTGATCTTGGGTTGAAAAAGTTTACGTCTAATAAAGGTATTTTATTTGAAAATATTTCTTCTGGGCTAATTAAGTATGCTGGTAAGTAAAATGTATCAGGTATAATTTCTGAGATAGCCCATCCTGAAACAACATATGTTATGCCCCCCGCAACTAAAGTACCTGTAACTCCACTTCCAATTGCTCCTAAAATTGCTGCACCTGCTGCTAGTGTCATTCCTCCAGATGGAATTGCTCCAACAACTGCTACTGCTGTTCCAACTAATCCTCCTACTATTGCCAATCCTGTAAGAATTCCATGTCCCAAATCTCCTATCCAATTCGTATTATGTTCCATTTTAATCAGTGTTGCATCTGTACCGAAATATTACATTTTGCATTACCCCCATGAGAGCATCTCCAATTGTTAGTAGCAAATCTTTTATTGGCTCAAATAATTTTCCACCAATTCCATCATCATCTGCAAAAACTATTCTAGGAGCTATAAAATTAAATAATATTACTATAACTAATATTAGTGCTATCTTTATTATTATATTTTTCTTTGTAAAGATTTTCATGTTTTCCCCCTAATATCTATTGTCAACCTTTCTTCCTTTTTTCATTAGTTTGTTTAAGTTTGTCTCAACAAACTCAAATTCCTTCGCTGTTGGTCTAATCTGTATAATTGCACTATCAGGTCCAACTTTTAAAAGTCCCTCTCCTTTTAAACAAGTTACTAAAAAGTTAGCCTCTCCTTCGCTTAGTTTAAATACTTCTTTTAAGTATTGTATTTCTGATTTGTCTTGTGCTAAGAATAATTTTGTATCTGATGATGTAAGTACTGCTTGAGCTTCTGGTTTCTCATAAAAGTCTTGAAATCTTTGAGAAATAATTGCTAACGATACATTTCTTTTTCTAGCACGTCTAGCCATTGTGTTTAAGAAATCAACTGCTTCTGGAAATGGAAGTAACATCCATGCCTCATCAACTAAAACTCTCTTTTTCGAAGCTTTTGTTCTATCCTCACTATTCTTTTTAACATATTTTTCCCAAATCCACTCAAGTAAGATTTGTTGTGCAAGTGGTCTTGCAAATTTTTCTTCAAGTTGAGATATGTCTAGGTTTATAAATAATGTTCCTTCTAGTAGGTCAAATGTTGATTGTCCGTCAAAATATGCCATTTGGCCATCATATTCCCTTATGTATTGTTTCATAACTTTTAATAAGTAACTATAGTGGAAATTATAGTCTGGGTTTTTATTGTCTTCTGCCTTCTTTTGTATTCTTCTATACCATGATCCAATTGTTGGCATATCTTTTTTCTTTCTTCCTAACATATTATTACTAAAATCATTACCTGAAGCATCAAACAAACTATTTGGGTCACTATTTATTCCATGTGCTGCATATTCTTCTGCTACAGATTCAGCAATAATTTGCTTTGTAAGCTCATTTACTTCATCACTTCTTGTACTACCTTTAGCCATTGTAAGTAAAGCTTGCGTAACGTCTTCTACTTTATTCTCGACATTTAAAACTGTTTTATCTCTACCAGTTATTTCGTCTTTTACTATTTCTGTCTCTATGTCAAATATATTTATAACTGTTTTTGATGTTGGACTAATAACGACATTAATACCTCCAAGGCTTTCTGCAACTATACTATATTCACCTTCAGCATCTAGAGCCAAACTTTGTACTCCCATTAATACTGCTGATCTTGAAATTAATGTTTTCATTGTAACTGATTTACCAGCACCAGATTTAGCAAATATAACCATATTGTAATTTGTAAGTGAACTATGGAAATTATCAAAAAGTATTGGTACTCCTGTTTGTTTATTTATTCCTAAAGGTACTCCTGTTGGATGTCCAACTTCTGATGTTGTAAATGGGAATACTGTTCCCATTGACCTTCTATCAAAAGTATGTGTCTTTTTTACTTTGTCTTCCATCAATGGTAGGTTTGACTTAAAAGCATCTTCTTGGATTGCCCATGCACTTTTTATTCCTACTAGTGATTTAGACATTTCTGTTGAAAGTAATTTTGTATATCTATCTAAATCTTCTAGACTATATGCAAATAATGTAGAAATAATTGAAGCTTCATACAATTTATTATATCCTGCTGCAATTTCATCTCTTAGTTGTTCAGCTTCTAATCTCTTTTGTCCTAAGTCACTTTCTCTATTAATATTTCCTCTATCAGCTGCCACAATTCTTTCTGTTTCAAGTTCATTTATAACTCTATTTAATTCATTTTGTGACCTTGATTCTGGAATTGGATTTATGTATATTGATGTATTTATATCTCCAAATAAGTACATATCTCTAAATAGTTCTGGGAATGTACACATTCTTGGAAGTGTAGATACGAAAAAGCTTCTTGCATATCTTGTAACATTAGAGATAATCTCTAAATGATCTATGTTACTAGCATCTATTCCAGAAGGTGCTATCAATTCTTTAATAGTTTGCTTTTTTAAAATTTGAAATTCATCTGGTCTTGTATAATCATTAAGCTGTCTTTGTTGTTCTTCTTCTCTTTGTCTTTTCTTTGCCATCTTCCTTTGTACCTCCTTCTTTAGTATTCTCTTTATTTGCTTTTCTTAGTTCTTTGTCTTCATCTATACTTTTGATTGCATTCTGTGCAACATCATATCCTACTGCTTGTGAATTTTGCTCTATTATCAATTTTGCTAAGTTGTCTATCAAGTTGTTCATATTATTTTCTTTCCTTTTTAAAGCTCTTTCTTTTGCTGATTGTGCCTCTGTAACTTTTTGATTTGCTTTATTGAATGCCTCTTGTTCTATCTTTGCATCTAATGTTCTCATCTTTTTATCTAAAACGTCTGGTGCAGTTGAATATAATTCATCATAGCCTGCTCTTAATGCTTTATCTAATCCATATGTTTCTTGTTCATCTCTGTTATATGCCACATAAAGCAAATCCACTAATTCATTTGAATTTAGTATTTTTCCATTTACTTCGCAAGCAGCTAGTGTTCTTATGATAGATTGGCATCTTGTATACAATTCAGAAAAAGCAAGATTTTTAATTTCTTCTTTATCAAAATCATTTTGTCCCAACTCTTCTGGATAATATGGAACAACTATGTAATATTTTTGATTAAGAACATTTTTATTTAAGCTCATTCTTTCTGTACTGTAAATTATATCTTTTCCATATTCATTTAAATTTCTTTGTTTAGTTAATTCATAATATGCTTGGTTTATTTGCTCTTTTGTATAATTCCCTGAGCTCACCATTTCTTTATATCTACTCTCTTGACGATTTAAGTTATCCTCAATCTCTTTCACTCTATCTTTATATGTCTGTAAACTAGATTCTAAATTTATAGTCCTTGTTTGTACATAAATTTGTATAGGATGTCTAATTGTATTCAAAAATTGTATAAACCCTTCTTCAACAGAGTTTTTTTCTACTTCTGACATCAAGTCATAATTTATTCCTTGACATTCTACAACCATTATATATTTGTTTCCATTTTTTTGTACTATCATGTTATCTTCTACTTTATCAAATTCCATAAAGTCCATTACAGATTGTACTGCAAATGTTTTGGTTTTCTCTGTCTTTACATTAGTATCTTCTGCCGTTTTTATTGTTTTTTCCTTTTGTTTCTTATTTCTAGACATAAAATATACTAATCCAAGTACCGCAAGTAGTACTACAATTATAATTATTATAATGTTTAAAATCATTATCAATGTACTATTTGGCATCTCTTTCTTCCTCCTTGTATATGTATAGTTTTTTTCCTTTCGTTTTAAACTTTATTGCTCTTCTTATAATGTCATCTATATTTTCTCCACCAGTTTTCTGTGAAAATTTAAATTTTCCTAGATTAGGCATTTTCAAAGTTCCTATAACAAATCCTATTAGAGCAAATCCTACAATTGTAATTATACCTGCCATATTCCATCCGAGTAAGGAAAATATAAAGTAAAATAATAGTCCTACAGCTCCTGCAATCACGGTATATAACATGCTTTTTCCAGTAAATATAAATAGTATTCTGCCTTCTCCTTTTACATTTCTTGGTAGGTTATATGTTCCCATATTTACTTCCTCCTTTGTTTATATTTCTATACAATATATATTATATCAGAAATTTTTATAAAAAGATACAAAAAAACAAAAAAAAGTGCATAAAAATGCACTTTTAATATAATTGTAATATTTCTGTAATATTTTTGTAATATTTTAGCTTCCTGTAACCATTTGAGATGCTGCTATAACAGCTTTAGCTATAGCTGATGCACCAAATATTAATACAGCACCAATTAGATATGGTATCATAGTTTTTTTGTATTCTGCTTTTTCAGCAGCACTTCCCATCATGTATTTAATACCTAATATAAGTAATACAATTACAGCAACTATAATTCCTACAGTAGTAATAATGCTTACAATATTTGCGCCAACAGTTTCTAAGTTTCCAGTATCAGCGTTTCCTTTATTAAATAGTCCGTCAACTGTTGAACCTGCGTTAGATACTGCTCCTGTAGCTCCTGTAGCATTAACTATAGTGCTTGAAAATAACATTACTGATATAACTAGTAATATAAGTGTTACTATTTTTGCTGTTTTTTTCATAAGTCTTCCTCCTATTCTATATTATTAATATATTGAATATCCTTTTTAGGATAATTTTAAAATCTAAATTATTGAGTTTGATTTAACAAATTTACTACTATCCTCCAAATTGCAAATGCACCAAATATAATTATACATCCGACAACGTAAGGAATCAACGTTTGTTTAACCTCTGCTTTTTGCTCTACACTTCCAGTCATAAATTGAATTCCTATAACTAGCCCTACTACAACTACAATTACAATTCCTACAATAAAAATTGTATTATATACTAAGCTCGAAACATTTTGTATATCTCCATCGTCAACACTTATTCCTCCGGCTATAGTATCCTTATCAAGTGATTGTCCAGCTTCCTCAAATTTCTCCGCTCCTCCAACAATGTCATCTATGCTAGTTTGCTGTTTTATTCCTGTACTTTCTACGTCTGACATCATATAAGATATAGGTGATTCTATTATAAGTATTATAATAATTGTAATTATAGATATAATAATCTTTATTTTTTTATTGTATGTCATGTTTAACACCACCTAATTTTCCAATATTTTTGCTGTTTCAATTATTACAGCTAATATTTGACTTAGTCCAAAAAACAAAAATGCTCCAACTAAGTATGGTATCATTGTTTTCTTGTATTCTGCCCTTTCTTCTACGCTTCCAACCATATACTTAATTCCTAAAACTAGAAGAACTACTACAGCAACTATTATACCAACTGTTCTTATTACATCTACAATAATAGAAGATGCTTGTATTACATCTTGAACTTCAGTACTTTGTATATCTCCTGGCTTATATTTGTCAGGGTCAATCGTAGTAGCATATGTATTGGTAGTATAAGAAAATATAATTAACAATATAAAACCTATAATAATTAATGTTTTTTTTCTCATAATTTCCCCCATTTATATTATTATAAATGATTTTTTTATATTTTGCAATATAATAATACCACATTTTTATCATTTTTTCACTATTGTAACAAAAATATTATATTTTTGTAATATTTTTGTAATATTTTTCGAATTTTTGTGGCTATTTCAACCAAATAATGACAGGCACATCTTGTCTTAATTAAATAAAACAAAACATGCCCGTCTCCACTTGTCATTTTTTACGCCATTACTATATTCATTTCTGTATTTCTTTCTTCGTTTCTTTTTATACATCTTTTTAGTCCTAATTCATGTCTGTAATATTCTGCAATCAGCTCATCTAATTCGACACTTAGTTTATATATTATTTCATAATCTTCTTCGTTTATTATGCTTTCGTTTAGTTTATCTCTTAATTTACAAATTTCATCATTTAACATATAACCACTCTCCTTTTTCGCATTTTTTCTTTAGTATGTTTTTAAAATACCATATTTCCACAATTTCGTCAATGGTTTTTTGTTGATTTTGAGCGGTTTTTGCCAACTTTCGTACGTCTTTTTTAGACGTTTTTCTACATTTTAGTTTTCCTGTTTACACTTTACTACAGACATTACCAAATTCTCTGTTTTAAAGACATTTTTCAAGACCCCTTCTGTATACTCTTTTGTAACCGTATTATATTCTTCAATATAGTCTAAACTGTTTATTCCTTTCATCTTATCTGCTAAAAACATTCTTGCTATATTTCCCACGCTATTATACTCCACAACGTAGTCTCCATAGACTTTCTTTTTTATTCTATCAAAATGTTCTGCATTTAGTCCTTGTGCTTTATATTGTTCTACTTCATTTTCTATTTTTTCTTTTATTTTTTCTGGATTTTTTGATTGTCCAGAAATTAGGATATGTGCATATTCATCGCTAAATTCATAATCCAAGTCTGGTACTGATAGCAAATCTCCCGCTTCGTACAATTCCTTATATACATCTGAGCTTTTTCCTAATATCATATTTAGTAATATTTCTATTGCAATATGTTTTTTTACTATTTCTTTTTTGTTTTCTGCTCCTTCTATATCTTTATACCCTATTGCAAAAATCGGAGAGCTTACTTCCATTTCTACTTCTTTATATGGCATGTTTATTGTAGTTTCTTTTTCTGGATATATTCTTTTTATCTCTCCTTGTTCTTCTTTTGGCACTAGTCTTTTCTTAATTTCTTCAAGAAGTTCTTCTGGATTAAAGTCTCCACAAACTACCATTACCATATTTGATGGATTATAGAAAGTGTTATAGCATTTATATAACACATCTGGTGTTATCTCGCTTATTGATTCTACACTTCCTGCTATATCAATTTTTATAGGGTTATTTTTGTACATACAGTCCATTGCATTCATGTATAATCTCCAACCTGGCTCGTCATCATACATTTTTATTTCTTGTCCTATTATTCCTTTTTCTTTTTCTACATTTTCATCTGTAAAATATGGATGTTGTACATAATCCATTAGCTCGTCCAAGCCTTCATAAAAGTTATTTGTACATTCAAATAAATATGCTGTATGGTCATTTGTTGTATATGCATTTGCATCTAAACCTAATGCCATCAAAGTGTCTAGACTGTTTGTTCCATCTGGTTGCTCAAACAATTTATGCTCTAGGAAATGTGCCACACCATCTGGTATAAATACTTCCTCTTTTGTAGATGGCATTATAAATCTATTATCTATTGAGCCAAAATGAGTACCCCATATAACATACTTTTTATCTAAATTTGGCTTTGGAATAATTATAACTGTCATACCATTATCTAGTTTTTCTATATATTCTTTTTCTTTTATTTTAGAACTTTCTACTATTTTCATTAACTATCAAATCCTTTCTTTTTTAAGGTTATTCTTTATTTGTTATAATTCTAGTTTTGAAAATCTAAAAGAATGCTTAAGTTCATTCTTTTACTTAGGTAGTTCCACGTGGTACATATATTTTTTATTCGAATACATGGAGAATACAAAATATATGTACCAGCAAGATGGAACGGATTTTAAACTTTGTCATATAAATTGTAAATTTTAACAACGCCAAAACACAATTATTTTTCAAACTAATCTCTCAAGAAATAGATTGTATCTATCCTAATCTCATTTGCAATTTCTTCTACATCTTTTTTTGTTACTTCCTCTATTT
Source organism: uncultured Clostridium sp. (assembly GCA_946578345.1). Taxonomy (GTDB): domain Bacteria; phylum Bacillota; class Clostridia; order TANB77; family CAG-508; genus CALXVA01. Next base: position 52,304 of record CAMOBD010000001.1, on the reverse strand, counting down.
TTTTAACATACTCTTCTAATGATACAAGCCTATCTGACAATTCTTGTCCATAATAGTAAGTTATTTCTGTATCTTGCTCAGAGCTTATACCTCTTATTGATTCTGTAATCAATTTCTTTGAATTATTCAAATCTTCTTCTGTAAAGTTGCCTCTTTTTATATCTTCTAATTGCACTTTTATTGTGTCTATCGCTTTTTTATAATTTTCTATTTCTATACCACATCTAATAAAGATTACATTTTTTTGTCTTCTATAATTTGATGCTGCTGTATATGCTAAGCTTTCTTTTTCTCTAACATTTTGGAACAATTTTGAATTAGCTCCTCCACCTAGTATTGCATTATATACAGAAGTTATATATTTTGCATTATCTTGATTGCTATTTACTTTAAGTCCTATTACAAGATTTCCTTGTCCTACTTGCATATGTTCTTCTACTACTTTTTCTTGTTCTACTTCTTTGTGATTATTATTTTCATCACTTTTTACATATACAGGCTCTCTTTCTTTTAGATTTTTTATTATGTCATTTTGCTCAATTATGCTATTTATTTTTTCATTATCCATTGTACCTGATACAAAAATGTCTATTTTACATTGTTTAATTAACTCTTTATAGTATTCATATAAGTTTTGCGGAGTTAGTTTATCCAAATCTTCTACATAACCATATTTATATAAGCCATATGGCTCATCTTTGAACATTTCCTCTACACATCTTTCTAAAGAATATGTTCTTTTATTATCTATTTTTGACTCTATTATTTGTTTCAAATTGTTCTTTTCACTTTCTACATATTCGTCTTTAAATCCGTTATCTTCTATTAAAGGATTAAATATTATATCTAGTAATATTTCTATGCATTTTTTAGCAAGTTCTTCTTTTTCTGGTAAGAATTCTTCACTTATTGCTTCAAGATAAAACTTCATTATGTGATTATCTCCTGTTTTTTCTATACCACAATCAAATGATGCACCATACATTTCTTCTAGTTTTTTACTTATTATATCTTGAGATTGTAGATTTTGTGACCCTCTTCTTAAAATCGCTGTTATCAATGCATTTTTTGTTACATTTTCCCTATCCATTGGAGTTGCTAAAAAAACTGCATACAAATTTGTTTTAAACTTATTCGTAGAAATATTGTGAATATTTATTCCCTTTTTTATTTCTTTTTTCTCATAATTCATAAAACTTCTTCCTTTCCTTTTTATTGTTCTTCATTATTATATATTATTTTTGCCAAATTATACAAGTTTTTTTGAAACAAAGGGGACGGAGCATTTGTTTCAAATTTGAAACAAGAGGGACACACCTCTTGCTAAGCCGTAGTATTAATTTTGTTATATATTATAAAAAGAACTGCTCAATTTAAAATGAGTAGTTCTTTAATATGTATATTAGAATTTTCTTTTTCTAGCTGCCTCTGATTTTTTCTTTCTCTTTACGCTTGGTTTTTCATAGTGCTCTCTTTTTCTAACTTCTTGCAATACTCCATTTCTTGCACATTGTCTTTTAAACCTTTTTAAGGCATCTTCTATATTTCCATTATTAACTTTAACCTCTGACATTTTTATTCCCCTCCTTCCAGTATTACACCTTTAAGTGCTTGGTGCGGGATTTTACTTTGTTCCTTTATTTACGAACAAATAATATTATACATTAAACCATTAAAGTTTGTCAATACTTGGAAGAGAGGTTTTGCAGTAAAATACTGTTTTTTTATTTAATTCTTATTACTTGCCCTGGATAAATTAAATTTGGATTTCTAATTCCATTCATTCTCACTAAATTTGCAACACTTGTGTTATATCTTTGTGCTAATCCCCATAATGTATTTCCTCTTTGTACTGTGTAATAAGTATTTTGTGAGTTATTATTGTTTTGTATAATTCTTAAGGTTGTTCCTGCATATATTAATCTTGGATTTGATATATTATTTAAGCTAGCTATACTTGCAACAGTTGTGTTGTACCTTTGTGCTATTCCCCACAAGGTATCTCCCCTTTGTACTGTGTATGTTATTGTTGTTTGATTATTATTTTCACTATCTTCTTCATTATTTCCATTTGAATTATTGTTTCGATTGCAAGAAACTGTAATTATTTCTCCTGTGTAAATCAAATTTGGATTTGATATATTATTAATTTGTGCCAAATGGCTTACGGTTGTATTAAACTTCTCTGCTATTTCAGATAATGTATCTCCACTTTGTACTTTATATAATATTCTATCTTCTTTATTACATTTTGGATCTTCTACCTCTGGCACTTCTTCTGTGTTGTTTAGAAGTATATCAATTGTGTATCTGTCTAAGTCTACATTTCCACTTATCCCATTTACCCTTCCTGTAGAGCTATATTGGTATCCTTCCCAACTGCTCCAATTACCATTATTTTGTGGCTCACTTACTCCATATTGTGCTACCCATAAAGGGTACTGTGCAACCTCTGAATTAAACACATATGTCGCATCATATGTATTACTATATACAATTACTTCTTTTCCTGTTAAGCTTTGTAATTCTCTTAAATATGCAAGTGCTATTTCATTAATTTGTGAATTGCTTAAATTCCCAAATGATTCAAAGTCCATAGCTAATTTACAATCTATTTGTTTATTTGATATTAAAGAAGCGAAAAACTTAGCTTGTGTCCTTGCGTCCTCTACACTTCTTGCTGTCATATAGTGGTATACTCCTACTTTAAGTCCATTTCTTTTAGCTTTTTCATAATTTTCTTCAAATCTAGCATCTTCATAGCTAAAGCCCTGACCAGCTCTTATATATACAACTTCTATTCCCGTTTCTTTTACTTCTCCAAAGTCAATATCTCCCTGCCACTCACTAACATCTATTCCTCTATAAATTTCATTACTAGATGGAGAAAGTGCATAGACAGGTACTGTAATTGCAAGTAATACTACAATTAAAAATATAAATACATATACTTTTTTCAATACAAAAACTCCTTTCATCATTTTTATATATTATGAAAGGAATTACGTTTTGGTTTATTTTTTTTACATACTTAGTCCCACGTGGCACACACATTTTTTATTTGAATACTTGGAGAATACAAAATATGTGTGCCAGCAAGATGGGACGGACTTTATATGCTGCTTTAAATAAATATTGATTATACTACTTCATAATCTAGTAACTCAATCTTATTTGATACAAAATTTTCATTGTTATCTATCTCTTTTGATAAGTCCGTACTTAAATATTTTTTGTTATCGTCTGGAAATACAGTAACAACTGGCTTACTTACTTTTTCTTGATATAGCACTCCCGCAATAAAGTTTGCTCCTGATGATATTCCTACTCCTAGACCTAATTCTTTAGCTAATCTCCTTGACATATTCACAGCGTCATCATCATTTACAAGAATTATCTCATCCAACATACTTTTATCTAGTAAATCTGGTACAAAATCATCCCCTATGCCTTCTATTTTATGATTTTCAATCATTTTGTTTTGAGAAATTATAGGCATTTTATCTGGCTCTAATGCCACAATCTTTATATCTTCATCATGTTTTTTTAGTTTTCTTCCTACTCCCATTAGAGTTCCTCCAGTACCAACTCCAGATATGAATGCAGATACTTTTTCTGGAAGCGATTTTACAATTTCTTCTCCTGTTGTTTCATAATGTGCTAATAAATTGTCTGTATTTGCAAACTGATTTGCTAAAAATCCATTTCTTTCTTTTGCTAATTTTTCTGCTCTTTCAAGACAAGCTTTAAATCCACCCTCTTCTCTTGATACAAGTATTACTTCTGCTCCATAACTTTTCATTAGTTTTACTCTTTCTTCACTTGCCCAATCAGGCATAAAAATATATGTTGGGTGATTATAGTATGCACCTAATGCAGCAAGAGCTATACCAGTATTTCCACTGGTCGCTTCAATTATAGGCATGTTATCTTTTAGCGTGCCTCTTTCTTTTGCTTTTGTAATTATATAATATGCAACTCTATCTTTTATACTTCCGGTAAGATTATATGATTCTAGTTTTGTATATATATAATTTATTTGTCCTCCATTTTTATATAAAATCTTTATCATTGGAGTATTCCCTATATGATTTATCATCTCTCATTCCTCCTTCATATTTATTATAATCTTATTATGAATTTTATACAATGTTACTATTTAACAATTGCATTAATCTACAATTTATATTATAATATACAAAAATTATTTTGTGGAGGTGTGGTTATGGATAAAATCGCAATTATTTCTGATATTCATGGTAATATTACTGCTTTAAAAGCTGTTCTAAAAGATATTGAAGAGAGAAAAATAAATAAAATATATTGCTTAGGTGACTATGTCATGAAAAGTTGTCATGCAGATTTAGTAATTGATTTGGTTAGAGAAAAATGTGATGTTCTTCTAAAAGGTAATTGTGATGTACCGGTGTCCAGACCAGACATTCCTAAAGGAAGATATTGGACAAGAGACCAAATTGGTGAAGAACGTGCATCCTTTTTATATAATCTTCCTATTTCATATGATTTCTATATGAGTGGTTATTTAATTAGATTATTTCATTCATCTCCATTTGGATTAGATTATATTTTTAATCCAATGTTTTCTAATGAAAATAGTCGTTATGAAAGTATAGAGATACATAATCCTATGGATATGTTTGAAAATACTGAGTTCCTTGGTAAATCTAAGTCAGATCCAATTCCTGACATTGTTGGATATGGACATATACATACACCAAATATAGTTAGAGCTAGAAATAAAACCATATTTAATCCAGGTAGCGTCGGAGCTCCAATTGAGATGCTTAATGATGATTTTTTTGATGAAACTAACAAGTTTTCTACTCTTGCTTCATATATGATATTAGAGGGTGTGTTAGATTCAAAAGAACTTGCTCCTATTAATTTTAATTTAGTTAGGTTACCATATGATGTTGATAAAGAAGTAGAACTTTTGAAAAACTCTGATTTACCTGCCAAAGATAAATTAGTTTTAGAGCTTAAAAGTGCGACTAATTATTCGGCTTTTAAAGCTCAGTTATAATAATTACAATTGTAGATTTTAAATATTTTTTATGTGCTTTATAGTTCCACGTGTCACATATATTTTTTGTTTGAATACATGGAGAACACAAAATATATGTGACAGCAAGATAGAACGGATTTTAAATATACATATTTAGTGAGGTTTATATGGATGATAAATTAAAAAAAGCAAAAGAAATTTTAAAGAAATATAATCAAGAGCATTTATTACAATTCTATAATGAGCTAACTGACGCTCAAAGGGCTAATTTGGTAAAGCAAATATTAAGTATAGATTTTGAAGAAATTCTATATTTATATGAAAAGTCTAAAAAAGATGTCCTTGATACTACTGAAGAAGCTGAGCCAATAAAATACATGGTAAAAGAAGATTTATCAGATGGCAAATTAAAACAATTTACCAATACTGGTATTAAGGCTATAAAAACTGGAAAATTAGGTGTAATCACATTAGCTGGTGGTCAGGGTACAAGACTTGGTTTTAACGGTCCAAAGGGTTCTTTTTGCCTAGAAACTACTCCTCCTATTTCTTTATTTGAAGTATTATGCAATTATATAAAAGAGTCATCTATAAAATATAATGTATCTATACCTTGGTTTATTATGACTAGTACGAATAATTATTTTGATACTATTAGTTTTTTTGAGCAAAATGATTTCTTTGGTTATGATAGAAATAGTATATTCTTTTTCAATCAAGATAATTTACCTGTTATTAATGTTGATAAGAAATTAGTTCTTTCAGAGATTTATAAAATAAATTTTGCTTCTAATGGGAATGGGAATTTATTTAGCTCATTAAAAAAAGCAAATCTTATTAAATCTATGGAGCAAAAAAAGATAGAATGGTTATTTCTTGGTGGTGTTGATAATGTTTTACTAAATCCACTTGACCCTGTATTTATTGGGTATACTATTTCTTCAAAATGTAAAATAGGCTCTAAAACATTATTCAAAAAGTCTCCATCTGATACTTCTTGGGTATTTGCTTTAAAAAATGGAAAACCAACTATTATAGATTGCGAGATGTTTACAGAAGAGATTTCAGAGCTAAAAGATAAAAAAGGTAACTACTTATACAGAGAGACTAATATGCTAGCACATTTATTCCATATTGATGCTATTAAGAAAATGTCAACTGTAAAATTACCATATCACAGAGCCTTTAGAAAAAATGCTTTTGTAAATGAAGAAGGTATGAAAGAAGTTCCAGAAAAGCCAAATATATATAAATTTGAGCAATTTGTATTTGATGCATTTCCTTATTTTAATGACATAGCTCTTCTAAGGGTAGATGAAGATAAGGAGTTTGCTCCAATAAAGAGTTTCAATGGTCCACATAACCCTGAAATAGCACTAGAAAAATATGAGAAATATGTTTTGTGAGAGCGTTACTGTTTAATGGATTTCGAACTAATCATGTCCTGCAACGTTACTTCTAATTAAACAGTAACCCTCCTACAAAATGCAACATAATCATATATATTGGATTAATAATTCATTAAAAAAATAAAGTTTTTCGACATTTTTTGACAAGTTTTTTAACAACTTTATTTTTTTGTGCTAAAAGTGTTGACTTTTGCATACAATGAGCGTATATTTAATTCATTCTTATAGATATTATTGATTTTAATCTTGGCGTGGCCACACCATTTTATTCATAAATTTATTTTATCTGTAAAGATTTAAAATTCTTTTAGATTTAAGGCGTATTTCTCATGAATTCATTATCATGTTCAGAATTAATTATTATTACCCCCTGATATTACTATTTATTTTATATTCCTTATATTCTTTTGTTTAATATAATTTATAATAGTAATATCAAAATAGTGTACACTATTTATTTGTGATGTAGAAGATGCATATTCTACATCCTCTAATAATTAATATTGAACTCCTACTAATTCATAAGCATAGTTTTCATAATTAGGCATATATTGTTTTAGCATATCATAAAATTTTTTACTTGTTTTATTAATTTTTAATTTACAAAATTCATAAAACACAACATATTCTATAATGTCTTTTCTATATTTAACTATATCAGGATTGATTATAAGTTTATTTGCTAAACATTTTCCTAATCTTTTATCAAGTCTCATTATTTTATAATCATCTGGAGCAAATTTAAGAGTAGTTCTTACTTTTTCCATTATTACTTCCAATTCTTTCTTTGCTATTGCATCATACATTTTTTGAAGTAACATTTCTATGATTATATCATTTTCTATTTTTTTGTATTTAGTTGGAAGGCTTATTTCAATTTGTCTTTCTTTTAAATCTAATTTTGGACTTTTTATGCGTTTATACATTACCTTTAACTCATAACTAACTCCAAAAATTTTAACTGATTTAAACATATCTACTTTTTTCATAATGATTACCTCCTACTTTTCTCTCTTGAACTTTTGTTTGTATTATTTTACAACCAAATTTTTGTTTTGTCAATACTTTTTTCAAAAATTTGTTCGCTTTTTTTGAGGTTTGACATATTTCTCTTTAATATATATAATTTAAACAAAAATAAATTTATGATAGGAAGTGAATTTATGAAAAATTCTTTTATAGATGTTTGTACAAATGAAAATAATCAAAAATGGAATAATGTTATTTCTAGACAAGTTCCTTTATACTCAAGAAATAATGATATTCGTTCTGAGTTTGAAAGAGATTTCACTAGAGTAATACATAGCAATGCTTATAGAAGATTAAAACACAAAACTCAGGTTTTCTATTCTCCTCAGAATGACCATATTTGTACTCGTATTGAGCATGTTAATCATGTTGAGTCAATTAGTTATACAATAGCTAATTATTTAGGGTTAAATAATGAACTTACTAGAGCAATTGCAGTGTCTCATGATTTAGGCCATAGTCCTTTTGGACACAAGGGTGAGAAAATTTTAGATAATATTTGCAAGAGAGATTTAAATAGTTCTTTTTGGCATGAAAAGAATGGCCTATATCTTGTTGATAAGGTTGAACTTTTAGAAGATAACGAAGGATTTAAAAGGAACTTAGATTTAACATATGGAGTAAGGGATGGCATAGTTTCTCACTGTGGTGAAATAGATGAAAATTCTATCAGGCCTAGAGATGAATTTATAGATTTGGGAGAATACAATTATCCAAATGAATACGCTCCATATACATGGGAGGCTTGCGTTGTTAAAATTGCTGATAAAATTTCATATATAGGTAGAGATATTGAAGATGCTGTTACTCTTGGAATATTGGATGAGCACTTAGATAAGTTGTATGAATTATTAGGTCATACTAGTGGTACTATTAATAATACTGTAATTATAAATAACTTAATTTATGATTTGTGTAATAACTCTTCTCCTGAAAAGGGTTTATGCTTCTCAAATGAAGCCTTGGAACTTATGAATAAGATTAAAAAGTTTAATTATGAATATATTTATCTTTCAGATATATTGAAACCTTCAGATGAGTACTTTTCAGTTGTTATAAATAGGATTTATAATACTTTAAAAAATTGTTATGACGATAAAAATACTTTTGAGAATTTGTCTAGACTGTCAAAGTTTTATCCAAATTTAGTTCATGGATTTGTAGAGTTTTTTAATAGTTATTCTGTAACAGGTGATAGAACAAAATTGAAAAATACAGTTTTATTTGACATACAAAATTCTAAAGATTACTACTTATCTATTGTATTATATATTTCAGGTATGACTGACAAATTTGCTATAGATACGTATAATGAGATAATTGGGTACTAGTATTATTTTCTTGACATATGATAACATTTGTGTTATCATATGAATATAATATAAAAGGAGCGATTAATGTACAACGTAGTTTTTTATAAAGACAAAAATAATTATAGCGAAGTTGAAGATTACTTACAAAAACTACAAAAGAAAAATGACAAAAATAGTAGAATAAATTTTAATAAAATTACTGCTTATATTGATTTACTATCACAATATGGATTGACCTTAGGCGAGCCATATATTAAACATATTAATAATGATATTTGGGAACTAAGACCTTTAAGAAATAGAATATTATTTGCTTATTGGAATAATAATAATTTTGTGCTACTAAATATATTTTTAAAACAAACTCAAAAAACACCAAATAAAGAAATAGAAAAAGCTCAAAGATATTTAGAAGATTTTTTAAAGAGGAGTGATATTAATGAAAAATAAACCTTACGATTCTTGGGAGGATGTCAGAAAAAAACTTAATATTAGCAAAGAACAAGAGGCTGAAATACAACTTGAAAAAGACATTATTGAAGCGACTATAGAGGCAAGAAAAAAAAGCAATCTTACTCAAAGAGAATTAAGTAAAAAAAGCGGTGTAAGGCAACCAGTAATTGCTAGGATTGAAAGGTATGTAAATTCACCTCAAACCAGTACTCTCATAAAATTACTATATCCTATGGGCTATACTATTAGGGTTGTTCCTCTTGAGGAATTAGAAAGCAAATAATCATTTTTATTTAGTTTCTAACATATAAAAATTGAACTTATTTTTAATAATTTATCTTCAATTTTTATATCATTTGCCCTTTATGTAAATTTATGGTATAATTAATGTGTTAGCTTATGCTACACATTTTATTATTTTATTGGGGAATTCCCCGGAAAGGTTGATTATTATGGACAAACGCTTACAGAGGGTAATATTCCTTTTGGTAACAATCACACTTGTAATTGCTACATATGCTATCACTGTTTTTAGTTGTACAGATGTGCCTATTTTGGCGCAAGTACAAAATGTAGAACTGGAAACGAACGAGAATTCCGTCATTCTCACTTGGGAAGAAATTCCCTATTCTGATGGGTATGAGGTTCTTTGTTCTACCTCAAATGGAGGTGTCTCCATCTTTGAGGCTCAAAGCAACAGTGTTACCATCGAAAAGGATTATATTACTTCGTACAAAGTACGTTGTTATATTCTGGATGCTAACGGTTCAAAAATTCTTGGGCAATACTCTCCAGAAGTCGTTGTCTAAAAACAACCTATCCCCTATGCTTTAGCTACAATAAGCTTTAGCATAGGGGATTATTTTTAGTTTTTACAATGCTACTTGTACTATTTTGTGTTCTTTTAAGCATTCTTGAACATCTAAAATTCTTTGGTTTTCTGAGCCTTTAAATTTTAATGTTGGATTTTTCTTTTCTTCTACAAATCTTCCATCTACCAAAACATCTATGTTTTGCAATGTCTCATTTGTAATACTATCGTTTCTATCTTCTAATTGCTCTAATGTGTATCCTGTATAGCACCATACATTAAAATTAGGTCTTACTTTTTTTACATCTTTTATAAAGTCTAATACTTCTGGTATGTTTTGCTCACATAATGGCTCTCCACCACTAATTGTTATTCCTTTTAGTATTGAGTTTTCACATATTCTATCTATTATTGCCTGTTTGTCAAACTTTTCTCCATAATTGTAATCTTGTGCTATTTTGTTGTGACATCCTGGGCAATGATGTGGACATCCACTTACAAATAGTACAGCTCTCCATCCAATTCCATTTGATATACTTTCATCATAAAATCCTGCCATATTCATTGTTAACATCATCCCTTCTTATGGTTTGTTTTTCTAGTTTGAAGATATTCAAGTTAGAAAAGAATTGATGTTTTGGCTAGGCAAACAAGCAAGAAAACCGGAGGCGTGCTTTTTGCACGTTGAGGATTTTCGAAGCGAAGTTTAACAACGCCAAAACTCAATTATTTTTTAACTTTTAAGCTCCCTTTATCTCATCCGATCCCAATCCTGTATGAGTAACTCTATCTTTTAATTCTGCAAGTTTTGCACTATTCCAACGAGATGTTGTTCCTACTAGGTATCCTGTTATTCTTTGGATTGTGTCTATGTCTTCACTTCCACATACTGGACATACCTTTAAGTTTGCATCTGCATTTTCAAATCCGCAATGCATACATCTTGACCTTGTATGGTTTACACTTCCATATCCCATATTATACTTGTCCATCAAGTCTACAACTGCTTCTATTGTTTCTGGATTGTGTGTAGCATCTCCATCTAATTCAATGTAGAAGATATGTCCTCCTCTTGTTAGGTCATGGTATGGTGCTTCAATTTTTGCTTTTTGTTCTGCTGTGCATTTATACCATACTGGTACGTGGTTGCTGTTTGTGTAGTATTCTCTATCTGTTACTCCTAAAATAATTCCAAATTCTTTTCTATCTATTTTAGTAAATCTTCCAGATAATCCTTCTGCCGGTGTTGCTAAAACAGAGAAATTTAAGTCATATCTATCTGAGAATCCTGTTACTAATTCTTTTAGTTCTCCTATTATCTCTAATCCTAGTTTTTGTGAATCTTCTGACTCTCCATGGTGTTTTCCTGTAAGAACTGTTAAAGCTTCTGCTAAGCCTATGAATCCAACTCCTAATGTTCCATGTTTTAAAACTGGTTCAACTGGGTCAAATGGTTTTAATTCGTCACTTCCTACCCATAGTCCTGACATTAATAGTGGAAATTGTTTTGCTATTGCTGTACATTGGAATCTATATCTATCATATAATTGTCTTGCTGTTATATTTGCATACTTATCTAGCTTTTGCATAAATATTTTCTTTACAGCTTTTTTGTATGCTGCTGTCATGTGTTCTTCTGATCCTCTTCCAAGTTCGAACTTCAATCCTGTTTGTTCTTGTGCTTCTAGTGCTGCTTCGATTGCAAGTCTTGGTAAATTTATTGTTGAGAATGATAAATTTCCTCTTCCTACTGATGTTTTTTCTCCATGTCTATCTTCAAATACTCTAGTTCTGCATCCCATTGTTGCACATTCATATTTGTATCTTTCTGGGTCATTTGCATCCCATTTCTCGTTTTGATTAAATGTTGCATCTAAGTTTATGAAATTTGGGAAGAATCTTTTTGCAGTAACTTCACATGCTAATTTATACAAATCATAATTCCTGTCTTCTGGTAAATAGTTTACTCCTCTTTTCTTTTTCCAGATTTGGATTGGGAATATTGGTGTTTCGTTATTTCCTACTCCTCTTTCTGTTGAAAGTAATACTTCTCTTATTATGCATCTTCCTTCTGCTGATGTGTCTGTACCATAGTTTATTGAACTAAATACAACTTGATTTCCACCTCTTGAATGGATTGTGTTCATGTTATGTATGAATGCTTCCATTGATTGGTGAACTCTTCCTACAGTATTGTTTATAGCCTCTTGTACATATTTTTCATCACCTTTTAGACCTTTTACTGGTTTCTTTATATAATCTTCTATTTCTATATCTAAAAGATGTGATAAATCTTTTTCTACAAATTCAGCAATTTTATTTATTTCTTCTTTGTATGTCATTCTTACATATGGTGCTAAGTAATAGTCAAATGCTGGAATAGCTTGTCCACCATGCATTTCGTTTTGTACTGTTTCCATTGAAATACAACCTAATATACTTGCTGTTTCTATTCTTTTTGCTGGTCTAGATGCACCATGTCCTGCTTTAAATCCTTCTTTTAGGATTTTATCTAATGGGTGTTGTAAACATGTTAATGATTTTGTTGGATAATAATCTTTATCATGTACATGTATATATCCACCTTTTACTGCTTCTCTTGCTTCTGCTGATAATAGGAAATCATCAACAAATGGTTTTGTTGTTTCTGATGCAAATTTCATCATCATTCCTGCTGGTGTATCTGCATTCATATTTGCATTTTCTCTTGTTATATCATTTGCTTTTGCCCCAATTATGTCTAAGAAAACCTCTTTTGTCTTTGATTTTCTTGCTACATCTCTATTGTATCTATATGTAATATAGCTTTGTGCAACTTCCTTCCTTGAAGATGCCATCAATTTCTTTTCCACTGCATCTTGAATATCGTAAACAGTTGCTTGTATTTTGTCTTCAAATTGTTTTTGAACACTTGAAGCTATTTTATTTGCTAAATCTATATCTACACCACCTGGTGTTTGTGACATAGCCAAAGTTACAGCTTTTACAATTCTTTCTGGATTAAATTCTACTACTCTTCCGTCTCTTTTAATTACTTGCATTTTTCTTCCCCCTACCTTTTTAATTTGTATTTTTGAATTATAATATTTCAACTGATGCTTATATTATATCCCTTTTATTTCTTTTTTCTGTTGCAAAAGTCACAAATTATGCATTTTTATTTTTCGACTTATTTTGCACTAGAAAACACTGATTTTATTTTTTTAATTTTTTATATTACATTTTTGTTACAAAGTTTTTTCACTATTCAATAGCCTTTGACCCTTGTTTCCCTAAAACTTATTTTATGTAATTTATTTATAGAAACTGTTTATTTAAAATTGATTATTTTTCAGTCTATGATAACCTCACATGTAATAGTTTATCGTAAATAAATTGTATCAATTCTTCAACTTCAGGTTGTTTCATGCCTCTTAAATCAACTTGTGAAACCGCTCCGCCAGAAGATAATTTCTGGAACTCATTTTCTTGTGCTAATCTTTCATATAAATCCACTTTTTCTTTGCTATTTATATAAAATGCTGGTGTATAGCCTTTTTTATCTATTGTGCTATATTTTTCTTTATCTATTTTAGTAAACCTATTTACTACATTTTTTGAAGTTACTGCACATAAAACAAAATCAATATTTGTTTCTTTGCTCCATTTATTTGTGGTCTCTCTTAAGTGCTTAACTATTTTTATTCCAAATTCATAACCATCTTTATCCATAATAGATAAATTCTTTAGTGCTTTTATTGTATCTTCTAAACCTGTATAACCTAGTGTTAATGTTGAATAACCTCCATAAAGTAAGCCATCTATTCTTTTCTCTTTTTCTAATCTGCTTAATGCTCCATGTTGCCAATGTATTGGACTTATTTCTGAGCTAATTCCTACTAAAGAATAATGTCTGCACATTAATGCTTCAAAGCATAGTTCTAATCTTTCATTTAGCATTTTCCAAAAGCTTTCCTCGTCTCCATTTGATTCAAGTGCTATTTGTGGTAAGTTAATACTCACTATTCCCTGATTAAATCTACCTTCAAATTGATATTTTCCTTCACTATTCTTCCACAAAGATAGAAAATGTTCATCCCCTATTGGGCAAAAAATATTTCCTTTATAATTTTCTCTCATATTTTTGGCTGATATGTAATTAATAGAGCATTTTAGTGCAATTCTCGTTAAGTAGTCATACTCTCCACCTTTTAGCGAATTAAATTCATCTAAAACATATACTAACTTTGGAAAATCTTGTATAAAATTTTCTCCACTTTCAGCTTTTATTCCTCTATATCTTTGTTTTAGTATTTCTTCTATTATCATAGCATTTTCTTTTATGTATTCGTCTTCTTTGTCTAAATGTAGGAATAAAGTTACTTGTGGTTTTTTGCCACTAACTACCTCTAATGTATTTAATTGATATTGAAGCATTTGAATTCCTGCTTTTAGCTCTGATTTTACTCTATTTTTTACTAAATCTTCTATAAATTCTTCAGTAAGCTTTCCTTGATATTCTTCTTCAATCTGTTTTTTTAATTTATTGTAACTTTTTCTCAAATATTTTCCAAAGTGTATCATATCAACTGCAAGTCCACCACTTTGATTTACTGCAACAGTAGCTATTATCTGTGTTGCAACTGTACATGCTACTAAAAAACTTTTTGGCGTTTCTACCATCTTTCCATCAACAACTGTTCCATTATCCAACATATCTTCAATATTTATAAAACTTGAGTGAATCATAGGATGAACAAAATAATCTGCATTATGAAAATATATTTTTCCTTCTTCATCTGCTTTTGCTATTTTTTCTGGTAGCAATAGTCTTCTTGTTAAATCTCGAGAGACCTCTCCTGCAATATAATTTCTCTGAGCTGCAGGAGTTACATCTCTATCAATATTTTCTTCTAAATTATCATTACGGATTATTCCCAAAATAGTCTCGTCTGTAGTATTTTGCTTCCTAACTAGTGCTCTAGTATACCTGTATACAATATATTTTTTTGCAAGCTCATACTTCTTAATTTCCATTAGTTTTTCTTCAATTATATCTTGTATATCCTCAACCAGTATTCTTTTCTTGTTAAGCTCTTCAATATATTCAGTTATTCCCTCTATATCTTCTTTTGACGCTCTACCTGCTTGATTAACTTCCCTATTTGCTTTCTCTATGGCTATTTGTATTTTAGCCCTATCATAATCTACAGCTCGCCCATCTCTTTTTATAACCTTCATAGCTCACCTCCGCTTCCTTTATTATATATTTTTTTACATTTTTTTCTGTTGCATAAGTCACAGATTATTTTTTGGCCATTTTTTCCTTTAGAGTCTGTAGTAAAACTCTCAAAATAAAAAATTATTACAATTTTGTTACAGCTTTTTTGCTTTATTTTATTGATTTTGGAGCTTGTTTCCTTTATAATAGTTTTATGTAGATATGGGGTGCATAATAAATGAGTACTAATTTTAATATTGAGAATTTTCTATATACATTTTCATGTAATTGCAATAAGGTACAAAAAAAGACTTTTTCTAAAAACCAAGTAATTACTACTTATATTCAAAAGCGTAATCAACTTTGTATATTACTAAGTCGGAAAAGCAGATTTAGTTAGATATGATTTAAATGGAAATAGAACAATTGTTGAACATTTTTCCAAGAATGCTATATTTGGAGAAGTGTTTTATAAAGTAACAACAAATAATGAACTTTTAGTGGAAGCAAGGTCAAATTGTACAGTACTATTTTATATTTATGACCAATTGAAAAGTCCATGCACCGAAAATTGTGAATTTCATAACACATTATCAGAACATTTACCTGAGCTCATTTTAAATAAAATTACAGAATTAAATACTAGAATAGAATTATTAACACAAAGAAGCACACGTGACAAACTTTTAATGTACTTCTCCCTTATTTCTACCAGGAAACTTTCTAAAACGTTTGAACTTCCTTTGTCTCTAACAGATTTGGCAGATTATTTAAATGTTGATAGAAGTGCCATGATGAGAGAATTAAAACTTTTAAAAGAGGACGGAATGGTTGACAAAATCGGTAATAGAATTATATTATTGTATGAATAACTTTTATGTATACTAATGATGCAATTGGGGTCTGTCCCCAATTGCACACGAGGTCATCTTCCACCTCCGCCTCCTCCGGCCGCCGGCCTCCGCCGCCTCCGCCAGAGAAACCTCCTCCTCCACCATATCCTGATGAATATGATGAAGAGATTGAAGAGCTAATTGATGAATTTATTGCTCCACTAAAGCTTGACGAGAAGTTACTATGATACATAAAATACATGCATGTTGATGTGCTTGCTGTATCTATTTCGTCTATGTTTGGATATACTGTCTTTAGTTGCTTTAATACCTTATCTGCTATTCCAAATACTGTTGCATATACCAGATAATGTTCCCATACTTCTATTGCTGGAACTTCTTTTTCATTTAGAAGTGAGAAGTCTTCCATGTATTTTTTTAAACCTTTCCATTTTGCTTTGTCATTAACACCTTTTTGTGTTAAGACATTTGTCTTTTTTCTTAATCTCCTGCAAAGAATACCATTTATTAATAACACTATCGCTAAAGGAAATGCCCAGAATAATGTTACTATTGCAAATACAAAGTACGTACTAGCAATTCCATTATAATCTTGGTATTGTGTTTTCTCTTTAGTGTCTATTATTCCTTGATCTTTTAATTGTGAATTTATATTTTTTTCGCTGCCCTCTATTAATTTTAAGACTGCGCTAGAGTGGTCTTTTATATATTTTTCTAATGATTTTATTTCAATTTCGTTTGTCTTTTTACTTGCACCAGATATGAATTTTAAAATTCTATTCTCATCTGGCTTTAGTTCTTCATTTTCTCTTCTTTTTATTTTTATATATATTTTGTCTTTCCCTTTTTCGTCTTTTTCTGCTCGCAAGTCTATGCAGTCTTTTAATTTCAAATCAAGTAATGTTGCAGAGAATATCTTTCCAAAGTGATGATTAAATCTGTTATATGGCTCTTCTAGAATATATAATGCTTCTCCTGGAGTTGCATCTTCATTTGGTAATTCTCTAAAATATTCTATGTCTTCTTCAGGTGCAAATTTATTTATTTCTGTAAGTTTTTTACCATACTTCACAGCTTTTTCTATGAATATTATGCATAATGCTGCTATGACAGAAACGAAAAATGCTGCTATAACATCCTCTTTTATATTTTCCCATTCACGTCTTAAATTTGCTTGATTTGCCCATTTTGTTTCTTCTTTAACTACATTCTCGTATATATCCTCACTATATGTTCTGCCAGAACTTTCTATCATGCTATTAGGAAATAATGTTCTAACTTCTACATATCTACCAGCATCAAAATTGTCTATTTGAAATTTTATTGTTTTATTATCTATCACATGTATTTCGCCATTTAAATTTTCTGTATGTCCCCATACTAGAATATCTTCTATGTTTTCCGCTTCCTCTGGAAGTGTTATTGTTCCTGTTATTTTATCTGCATCTATCTCAAAATCAGCACCTACAAATTGCCAATAAAGTTCTGCATAGTCATTATATTTTGCAACCGCATCTTTTACAGTATATGAAATTTCATATTTTCTAGTATCATAATCATCGTCTAACCCAACGCCCCATGCTATTTCAAATCTTCCTTTTGAATTTTCCAGTCCATAATAGCAATCCTTTGTTACATGATACATTTCCTCATTAATTTGTGTTAAATCTTTATTTGCAGTTACATCTTTTACTTTGACATTTTCAATTGAAGTATATTTGTCTTTATCTTTTTCAAATGTTTTGTATAACGTGTTTGTGTACCTTATATCAATATTCCATGTTTCTACAACATCCATACTTCCATCTTCATGTATATATACTTTAAAGTCTAGTTTATCTAAGTATAAACTACTATTATCGTCTGCTTTTACATTTATGGAAAATGTCATACATATCAATATTATTATAAATAGAATTGATAGGAGCTTTTTTCTCATAATACCATTCCCTTCTAATTTCTTTTGGAATTATATTATCATAGTATTTTCATTTTTTCAATTATATTCAGTAAATTTAATAGTTCATTTGAGTTTCTATCCTAATTATTTTTTGTAATATTTTTATTATTTTTGCATATAATATATAAGGAACAATTTTTTGTTGATATTTCAAGAAATTTTCACATATGTATTGACAACATGGTGCATATGGTAGTATAATAATTTTGTTGAGACATCGCGGGGTGGAGCAGTTGGCAGCTCGTTGGGCTCATAATTCTTCTTTTTATGTTTTGTCCCGTAAAATAATGTTTTGTAATGATTTGTAGTGTTTGATTACACTGCATTTTTTGTTTGTATCGTTTAGTAAAAATTTGTATCATTTAGTATCATAAGTCCCTTTTTAGTCCCCTCGTATTTTCTAAATGCAATTATATCTCATTTATTTTTGCACCCCCCTTTTCTCATTTTTTAATTACTTCTAAATTGGTCTAGGTTAATCGAATTTTGATTTCTTTAAGCCCTGTGCGGTTAAAATTATAAAAACGTTTTAAGACGTTTCTAGGACTTCATCTTTTTACTTTCCAAATGCTCGGCGTAACTACTATGTAGTAAACAAAATTATGATAAAAAACTTATAAAATTTATTAAAAGATACTAGTTTTTATTTACATAATATGGTAAAATAAGGTTGTGGAGAAAGGCGGTGAAATAAAGTAATGTCAACGTGTTCAACAACTTTTGACTTTAGCAACTTAAATGATGTCTTTGCAGATTTCTTCCCTCAAGCAGATAAACATATACAACTAAACATACTACTTAGAAAATGGGAAGAAAAACAGAAAAGAAGTAAGAAATATTGGAACGAAACTTTTAACCACGATGGCTTTCTTACTAATGATACTTACAACAATGTTTTGTATATAATAAATGACAAAAGAACATTCTTCAAGCTAGAGTATGAAATGCAGAACTATATAATGAAAAATAGCTTGATTTCATTTGGTAACATAAATTCAAGTTATATGTATATAAACAAAACTAATAACAAGAATATCAATATAAATGAGTACAGTAAAAGATATAAAAAGCTAATTTTAGCAGAGCTTAATATCTTGAAACCTGTACTCATTGTTGTTTTAGACAATAGTTCTAACTTAATTCGAGATATTATAAGAGATAAACGAAATGCAGAAATGACAAAAGGAATTCAATATACCCCCATATTGAATTTGTCCCCATTAGATATGTCAGTTGCTACAAAACGCGAAACATTGCTTTTCTTCAAATATCGTTTTGACCAGAAATATGGAAGGTGGTGAGAAAATGCTAGAGGCAGAAGATATAAATAATCTATATTTAGAATATGCAAACCAAAATATAGAAATGCCGAAAAATTACTTTGATAAAATCAATGAAAATGAAATGATAAAAGAGCTAGTAAGTAATGCTATTCATAATGCGGAAATAAAACAGAAACTAGAGAGCATTTATCAAAATTATAAAGAAATAAGTTACATTGATAGTATGCAAAGTTTTGCTTATGGGTATAGTTTGCGGAGTAAAGTTGACAGCAGAGGCATACTTAATAAAAAATGAGAATGCTGACGATTAGCATTCCCTCGTTTCTATTATATAATTGATTAAGTCTGCCATTATCTTTTTGTCCTTACCAGAAAAAGCAGATATGTTATCAATAATGTATCTGTCTTTTTCTTCTATATTATAAGTCAATAAGCCTTTGAAGATACTGTTTGCGTCTACTTGCAGAATATTACAAATGTCTACCAATGTTTGTAAACTAGCACCAGATGATCCTTTTTCTAGTAGACTAACAAAATTTGTAGACTTATTCAATTTTTCTGCCATTACTTCTTGAGTAATGCCTCTTGATAATCTTATCGACTTTACATTCTTGCCAATAGTTTCTAAAATTTCTTTTCTCTCATTTTCCATATTCAAGTCCTCTTGTATAGTATAACAACAGTACTTGAATTTTATAACAAAACATTGCTTTAAATTATCAAGTAATACTTGAAATAAAACGAGTAATGGTGTAAAATAAGAAAAAAGTCGAAAGGGGGTGAATAATAAATGATAGTCAAAAATAAGTTTAAAATTTTTTCAATGCTATTTCTTATACTTTTGGCATTAATCCTTTGTAGTAATAATGCTGTATTAGCAACAGATATAACCAAAGTAGAGTTGCAAACTATTCTTGATAAGATACCAGAAACTATCGAAACAGATAAAATTTTGAGTACACCAGATGATTATTGGCAATGGACTTCAGATGTTGGTGCAAAAGTTCAAACTACTATTGGAGATGTAGAAGGAATACATATAGAAACAACTTTTGTTAGAGATACAAATACTGGAATAATAGACCTATCAAAAGTAACCGTTTCATTAAGTGATAGCAATTATGCTAATGAATTAAGCAAAACAATTACAATAAAATGCTCTAATTGGAATGAAAACGATAAAAAACATATTGAGGAAAAATTGAACAGTCTAAATTTAAAAGACGAATCATATCATATATCTGCAAATTTAGACTTATCAGAAGATACAGATTCTACAAAATTTTTCTCAAGTGTATCTCAAAATCATTTTGATAAATTATTAAATGACAGTAGTATAAAGACTGAATTGGGAAGTACCACAGGTGATTGGGGCGATGGAGTATATGCTTGTTATTCTGGACAAATGTTCTTTTCAATGAATAATGTGATGTATTATATGTATCCACACGTTTCAGTAGAGGGAATACCTGTTGAAGTAATAGAAACAGCAGATAAAACAACAAATGTAAGTTTAAATGCAGATACTAGTATTATACCTAGTAATACAGTTTTAGAAGTTAAAGAGGTTAAAAGCGGAGAGGCTTATAATACAATAACAGAAAGTCTAAAAAATGTATCAAATAAATTTATGGCTTATGATATAACATTAAAATCGGATGGAGTAGAAATACAACCAAATGGTAATGTTCAAATAAGTTTACCTATCCCAAGTGGATATGATACAGGCAAAGTTGTTGTTTTCAGAGTAGAAACAGATGGAACAATAATTAAATATGATACGAAAATAGAAAATAATTATGCTATAATAGAAACTGACCATTTTAGCAATTATGTTATTGCAGAACAAAATGTTTCAAGCACAACAGAAACTGACAAAACACCAATACAAAATGGAGAAAAAGATGATACCCCTAAGACTGGAACAATACAATACATAGGACTTGCAGTAATAGTTGTAGCATTATCAAGTATAGGTATTATAGCATTAAGAAATAAAAAACACTAAAATAAATGGGTAGGTTATAACTAACTTACCCTATTATATATTATGAGGTAGTAATGAAAAATAAACGGAAAACATCATAAAACAAACAAGAATAAATTAACTGTGTTCATAAGATTATTGTGTGTATTATTCTTTTCGGTAGGAATAACTTATATTGCTTATCAAG
The DNA here is from genome assembly GCA_946578345.1 of uncultured Clostridium sp. Taxonomy (GTDB): domain Bacteria; phylum Bacillota; class Clostridia; order TANB77; family CAG-508; genus CALXVA01. Next base: position 30,792 of record CAMOBD010000001.1, on the reverse strand, counting down.
GTTATTATAATTATAAAGATAAAAAAGATAATAGAGAAATACAAAATATTGTGGGGAATACAGAGAGCATAAATCAAAATAGTAATAAATCAGATAAAATAATTGAGCTAGAAACATTACACAAGGAAAACTCTGACATAATTGGTTGGATAGAAATAGAAAACACAAATATAAATTACCCAGTATTGCAAACAAATAATAATGATTTCTATTTAACACATAACTATAAAAAAGAATATTCGCCTAGTGGATCTCTTTTTCTTGATAAGAATTTTGATTTAGATAAGCCAAGTAGTAATTACTTGATATATGGGCATAGAAATAAAAATGGTCTTATGTTTGAAGATTTAATCAATTATAAAGACAAAAATTATTATACTGAACATCCTATAATCAACTTTACGACATTAAAAGAAGATAGCGAGTATGAAATTATTTCTGTTTTTCTTTCAAGAGTATATTACAAAAATGAAACTAATGTATTCAGATATTACTTTTTTGTAGATGCTGAAAATGAACAAGAATATAATAATTATGTTTCAAATTGCTTAAAATCTTCTTTGTATGATATAGGAAAAAATGCAGAGTATGGCGAACAACTTTTAACTCTTTCAACTTGTGAATATTCGCAAGAAGATGGTAGATTAGTAGTTGTGGCAAAGAAAATAGAATAGTAGAAGCGGTTACAGTAACAAGTAATCGCTTTTCTTAAATTTTGTAATTGTCATTTTATAGTGAAAGGAACTGTCTGTTATGCTATATTTAATAAAAATAAGAAAACAATTAAAAAATGAATTAAATCTAAATAGAAATTTTACTAGAGCTGAAAAAAGATATATAAAAATATGGGTAAAAACGTATAAATATAATATTGATACTATTTTACTTGCTTTCCACTATACACTTAATAAAGACAACCCTAATTTTGCCTATATACATTGTTTATTATCAGACTGGTACAATAGAGATTTTAGAACAAGAGAAGATGTTATACAATGGTTAAATTCTATAATAAAGAAAAAATAAAAAGGAGTTTTAAAATGAGTAATTTCACAAAAGCTATTGTTTTAGATTTAGACGAAACACTTGTACATGGATACTGTAATGATAAAATAGAAATAATGCTATTAAGACCTAATATTGATAAATTGATAGAAAAACTTCAGCAAGTAAAAGAACAGAATATTGATATTATACTATGTACAACCTCGAGAAATAGTTGGGTAAATAAGTTTTTGGAATTAAAACCTATTTTTAAGTACATATTTGATAGAATTTATACTCGTGATAATGAAGAAGAATGGAGATATTTTGATAAGAAAATTTTTCCGTTGGAGTATGGTGCAAAATGTCAAAATATAAATTTAGAATATTTAAAACCTATAACAACTTTTGGGTATGACCAATTATTGTATATAGATGACAACAAAATAGAAGAAGTAAGATTACAACTTTTATTTGAATTAACGAAAGGACAAATATATAAAGATATTACGTTTTTTACTGGTTTTAAGTTTTATAGGAAATCTATGATATGGGAAAAAATTTTAGATTATTACAATGGTATAAATGAAAACTTGAATCTTAATCAAAGAATTAAAGAATATCTAAAACTTGAAAAACTTAATCCTGGTTGCGATATGATAATATCAGCTATAAATAGTTTCGTAAATAAACCATTTAAACAAGGTTTGTCCGTGTTAGATAAAGTTTATTTTAATGAGTATAAACAATATGACGAGAGAATGTCAAAGTTGCAACAGGAAATAGAACAGATAATTGAATGTGAAAAAATATAAAAAGTGTTTGAAGATTACAACTATATCTAATTAACTCAAATTTTAGTTACTAGACGTTTTCTATATTCCATTTGAAAACTTCCCGCTTCTAAATATAAAAATGAAATATGGCTGTTTTAGGAGTTAATCAGAAAAACAGGCTGTTGTAGTTAAAATTTATTTATAAATTTTGAAACAACAGCTTGTTTACTTAAGACTTATTATGCAAAGCATTTTTATTCCCATATTTTTTATTATTACAATTTTCTTCAAAAGATTTTATTATGGAACTAGCAAAATTAAACAATTCGTCTTCAATTTTTCTTGTATCAGTTCTGTATAGTTCTTTTAAAAAATTGTGCTTTCTTTCAATTTCCTTGTCAATTCCTAACAAGATTTTTTGTTCTTCTATTCCCCTATCCGTTTTCTTTTCTCGATTTAATCTCTTTCTGTGTTTTCTTAATAAAGCTGTTAGTTCTTTGTTTTCAAATTCTTCTTGACGACCTCTTTCTTTGGGTTTGTATAATTTTTCGCATTCGCTAATTATTTTTAGCTTTTTATCAGTTCTCTCAAGGTCATCTGTTTCAATATCCACTCTTTTAAATCTAAAATTTCCGACATTATCTAATACAGGACAGAAATGTTCTTTATTATCTAAACAAGTTATGAAATACTTTTCACAATATTTACATCTGCTAATTGCTACTTTAGATTGCAATATGTTATATAAACTAATAAATACAAAATCAGAGAAATGTCGAATAAAATATCTAATAGTAACTGGTTTTGGTTCTTTATTACTATTGTAAATATCATAAAATGACTCTGAATAAGGTAAACAAATGGCAAATTGATTATCTGTATTATTTTTATTATCATTAGCATATATATTCAACGGAATTCCCCTAAATCTTTTAGCATTAATACTTTTGTTTTCTTTACTAGAAAAGGTTTTTGTTATGTATAAATATAAATTTTCTAATAAATCTTTATACTTAGATAAAAAAGCTATAAACATTTGTTGATATGTTCGGTTTAAATTGGAATAATTTCCATATATAGAAGTATTAATACACAAATCTTCATTGTCGTAATGTTCTATATTTTGATTATTCTGCATATATTTTTCAAATTCAAAAATGTACATATCTATAACTTCTGAATATTCTTTATTCTTCTTTTTTAAGTTTTCTAAAGTTGTTAGGAAGTTCATTTTGTCGTAATCATACTTAATATTGTATAAAAATGTATCAAGCGTTAAACTTATAAAATTGTATGTTTCTGGCATAATGCTAGATAAATTAGTAACTAATTTATTTTTATATATGTTTAAATCTTCAAATTTAAAATTTCCTAAATTTTTAATATAGTGTATAAATTCTATAAAAGCATTTTGTATTTGATAAAAGTTATTCACAAAGTTCATTAAGTCATATCCTACTCTTTTTGGTTCTTCTTGTACATAAATATTCTGTGTAAATTTATTGTAGCAAACAATTTGCTCTGTTTGGTTCTTATTCCCCCAATTATTAAATATTAATTCAAAGCTAATTTGTTGTGGATCCAATCTCATTTCTGAAAAGTTCATACTGTTCCTCCTCATAAATATATTACATTATATTACATATAAAATCAATATTTGGTGGAAATAAATATCAAAAAAGTATTTTTTCGCATATTACTGACAACGTATAAAAAAGTCATTATAATCTAATCAGTTATTGCAATAACTATAACACCTATTGTTAAGCACATTAAAAAATAAATAGAAACGAGCTAAAGTTGTTTTAATATATACTAAATTAAAGCAACAACAGCGGTAAGGAGTTATAAATATGGGAGAAATAAAGATAAAAACCATTAGTTATGAAAAGCCTGCTCCAGAACAGGAATGTAAATTATATGATTTAGGAAATGGTATTATAGAAATTGAAACTCCACAAATTAGAAGTAAACCACACAATAATACTTGGAGAAAAATTAACAAGTATGAGATGGTAAATACGGAAGATGGAGAAATCATAGAAACAAAGCAGTCCACCAATAGAGTGGAAAGTAATTTATCTAGGTTTAAGAAACAGAAAAAGTATGTGTTTAGATTACTACTCAATAACTTTGAAGAAAAAGAAAATAATAAAATTATTGTACTTATCTTTGAAAATAATGTTTATGATTTAGATAATTGCTACAAAGTTACAAAAAATTTCCGTAGTAAATTAGAAAGAAAACTAAAAGCAAAGATAACATTTGTTTTAATAGCTTTATTTCAAAGTAAAACGAAACTATCCTATGAAATGTGGATAAAGGTTGATATTGACAAAATCAGTATCAGTAACGAAGAACTAACTAAAATGTGGCGGTCAAGGAAATGCTTACTGTGTAGATATTACAGACATTAAAAAACAAGCAAACTATATGAATAGTAATTTAGATTACTTTCCACCATATTGCAAGCTATATAGAACTTCTGCAAAAGGAATTAAAAAACCAACACATATACTAATAAATCACGCAGACGCTATGGTATTGGTTAGAGAAAGAAATATGCAAATGACCTATGGTAATACAAAATTAATTTCTAATACTTCTGAAATAGGTATTGAATATGCAGTAAATAAAATTACTTATGAATCATTTGTAGATAAAAAATATTTTGAGAGAGGAGAACTAAAAACGATGGAAGATTATTTAGAATTTAATAAAAAGAAAAAAGCTGAGATTTTTGAAAAAATAGAAAGTGTTAGTAATTATAAAGACGTGGGAAACTGGATCAAACTTGATTACGTTTCTAAAGACTTGCAATGGTTTATTACGAAAATAAGTAGAATGCTAGAATATGGCTCAAACTATGAGGCGATACAAGAGTTTGTTTCAACAGATATAGGAAATATACTAGCTAATATAGATGTTACAGGGCATTTCAATTTATATGATACTTCTTCTTTTAGAGGAGTACAACTTATGCTAGATACATTCGAGTATATAAAGGAAATGTTTGGACAAGTTCAATGGTCTGAAATTGATAAACAGAAATTAGACAATATGTTTGATATAGCAATTTCTATGATTAAAAGTACTAATATTTATGCTGAAACTCAAACTGCCAAAAGTATTGAAGATTAAGGGGGTGAACATTATGGAAGAAAACAAGAAAGAAATTATAGAACATTATGAATCTTACATATCAAGTATTGAAACAATAATAAATGCAGTAGACAATGACAAATTGCTTGATAGACAGCACCGTAACAGATTTATAACATTTTTAGATAAATCTGTTCTTCATTGTAAAGGTATGATAAGTGTTCTAAATGGTACTTATCAGCCAAAACGAAAGGAGTAATAGAAATGTTTGAAGATAAATTTGCTTTACAATATGAGGCAATGCCAGAAGAAGTAGAAAAAACATTAAATGAAATTTATATGAAAGGTGGTGAGCAAGATGAAGACAAGAAAAGAATTAGCAATTAAAAATTGTCAAAACCAAATTCATTCAATGCAAGAAAGTTTGGTAGCAAATACAGCTTTCTCAATCGAAGAAAGAATTGCACTTGTTAGCTATTTAGACAATGTTAGAGAAGAACTTAAAGAAAAAGTAGTTAACCAATAAGAATTGTTGGGAGTGATGGAAACATCACTTCCATAATCTAAAATAATGAATCTTATTAACGCAGTAATAAATTTGTATAAAATGAACAACTAAACTTACTAACAATAAGGTAGTAAGGGGGAAAAATGAAAATAAGAAAAATTAAAAATTCACTAGAAGATATAAAATCAGAAGATCCAAACACTTGCCTTACTGAATATGCAATTAGACAGATGGTAGCAAACGGAGAGATTTCACATATAAAACGAGGAAGAAAAATCTTGATAGATTTAGACGAGTTAAAAGAATATCTTTCTATTGGTGCAAAACATAAAGGCATATAAAACAAAAAATTACAAAACTCTAATCTAGTCTACCTGAATTGTTAGAGTATACTGGAAATGAGGTGTATATAAATGGTTACAGTGGCAGATAAAGAAATAGATGGCTTGAAAGCATTAGAAGAAAGTATATCAGAATTTAAACTGTTACTCAACAATGTTTTTGTGGCAGCAAACGGTTGTGATAACACTAATGAATTAAGTATAAATCTAATAGAAACTTATGGTGCTATTCTTAAATTAGAGAAAGCATTAAAAAATTTATTATAAATGTGTAACTATTCCGCTTCTGGAATGTAATAAAAAGAAGCGGAAACACTATAAATATCAACAATTGTAAGCTATAAAAAGATTAAAAATTTACTAAAAGATACTAGCAATAATTTACATAATATAGTAAAATAATTGTGGTAGTAAAAGTGAAGTTTCAAAATGTTACTGTACCAATGAAAAGGAGAATTATAAAATGGCAAGTGTAAAACAAATTTCAGAAGATACTATACAAATTGTTGTATCTCTTGGGTATCTAAAAAATAAAAAGATAAGAAAAAAGAAAAACTTTAAAATTGATAAAAACTTAACACCAAAGCAAAGACAAAAAGAAATCGAAAGATTAGTGTATGAATATGAAACATACCTAAAAAATAGTGATGTAAAGAATGATGATACTAAATTAGTCGATTTCATAGATATATGGTGGAACGAAAGTGTCATTCCAGAAACAAGTCCAACTACAAGGAAAAGATATGAATCTCTTTGCATTCCTATAAAAGAACAGTTAGGCTATTTGAAACTAAAAGATATATCAGTCCTACGCGTAACTAGGTTTAAAAATTATTTAGCTACTGTCAAAAGTAAAGTGCCTATAAAAAATGAAAAAGGAGAAATTATTGATTACAAAAATTATTCTCCAAAAACACAAAGGCATTATTGGGTTACGCTATCAACAATTTTAAATTATGCCTGTAAATTAGGTTACTTAACTTCTAATCCTTGTAGTAAAGTTTCTGCACCAAAATTAAAATCTGTTGAAGCAAATTATCTCGAGGTAGAAGAAATAAAAAATATACTAGAATTATTGAAGAAAGAGCCTATAAAAAATCGTGTGCTTATAGAAACTTATATGTTTACAGGAGCTAGGCGAGGAGAAGTTATGGCTATTAATTACTCCGACATAGACTTTGAAAATGCTACAATAAGAATTAACAAAACAAGTGAATATATAGCAGGAGAAGGAATTATAACAAAAGAACCTAAAACTAAAAAATCAATAAGAACAATTTATATTCCTCAATTTCTTGTTAAAGAGTTAAAAGCATACCGAGTTTGGCATAACCAAGAAAGATTACTAATGCGGTGATAAATGGGTTAATAGCAATCGCGTTTTCACTAAATATGATGGTAGTCCCATGCATCCCGAGACTCCTAGCCAAACTCTAAGATCCTTCCTAAAGAAACATAATTTAAGGCATATTAAGCTACACGAATTAAGACATTGTTATGCGACTATTCTTCTAAATAATCAAGTTGACTTAAAAACTATTGCATCAATTTTAGGACATAATAATATTGATATTACATTCTCAACATATAGCCATTCACTAAATCAAAGTAAAATTGAGGCAGCTAATATAATAGAAAAAGCACTAATTTCTTAAAAGTCTATAATTATAGGCTTTTAATTTTTGGAATAAATTTATAATTTATTGCATATAATATAAAAGAAACAAGTTTCAGAAAAAGTATATATTTATTATAAATTTATACTAAAAATCATTAAATTTTATAAAATAGTCCCCTCATAGTCCCCTATTTTGTAGTATTTACGTAATAATAAACTAAAGGAAAATTGAATTTTTTATTATTATCTAATGATTTCTGAATACAGTAAAGAAGTTTCTGATAAAATAAATGGCGGTAACTCAACAAATTTTGACTTTTGTCTTGACACCACCTATATAAAGTAGTATAATAATTTTGTTGAGACATCGCGGGGTGGAGCAGTTGGCAGCTCGTTGGGCTCATAATCCGAGTTAAGCGAGTTTAGACTAAATTCTCATAACCGTTGATATGACACTAAAACATTGAAAATTATATATTTTGCTAGTTCTTTTAAAAAAACTTTTAAGATTAATAAAGATTAATAAAATTTATTAAAATTTATTTCATAAAGGGACATTAAAGGGACACAAAAAAGCACAATATTTAATTAAACATCGCGGGGTGGAGCAGTTGGCAGCTCGTTGGGCTCATAACCCAAAGGTCGGTAGTTCGAGTCTACCCCCCGCAACCATTTCGGAAGTTTTTGCTTTAAGGGATGTCCCTAAAAATCCCTCAAAACAATTTATATATAAGGCTTTTACTAGAAATAGTAGAAGTCTTTTTATTTTATTCAAAATTTTTAGGAGTTGATATTTATGATACAATTTATAATTGGTTTAATTGTAGGGGCTAATGTTAGCCTCTTTTTATATGCCTGTATTATTGCAGGAGCAAAGTCAGATAAGGAGGTGATTTATATTGAAGATACGCAAAATTATAGCAAAAAGCAATGAAGAAATTGCAATACTTGTAAAAAAAGGACATGAATTAATTTCAATTACCATTGATTCCAAAGGTAATATTGAGGTAAATGGTTTTGGTGATGATATGGTATTATTAGAAGAAATTGCTAATTTGCAATTAAAAAATCAACAAATGGAAAATAACCTTATAGATACCATTATGAGAATTGAAAACATAGATGAAAAAACTTTTATGAAGGATGAGGAGGAATAATTTTGAAAGAAAAAAGGTATTATTGGTTAAAATTATATGATTCTTTTTTTGATAACAAAACAAGTAAATTCCTTCGTAAATTACCTGATGGAGATAAGATACTATTAGTTTATTTAAAATTACAATTAAAACTTCTTAAAAGTGAAGGAATTTTTGTATATGAACATTTATGCGATAGTATGGCCGAAGAAATTGCTTTAACGCTCGATGAAGATGTAAATATTATTAAATTATTATTAACAGCTTTGGAAAAAACAAAATCTATCGAATTTTTTGATGAAAATACACTTATGCTATCAGAAATGCAAGACTTAATAGGTAGTGAAGGATCAAGTGCTGCAAGAGTTAGAAAACATAGAGAAAAATATAAAATGTTACAATGTAACAGTGAAGTAACAAATAGTAACGAGCCTGTAACAAATCTGTTACGGAGAGATAGATATAGATAATAAGATGATGAATAATATATTTAATTTAATAATAAGTAAAAGCGACAAAATACCTCAAAACTTGTATGAAATAGTAGATAAATTAGAATTTAATTATACTGAAGAAATATTTAATACTCTAAAAGATGATAAAAAAGAAATGCTAAAGGTTATCTTATATACCCTATATGAATTAGAAATAGAAAATTTCCAAAACATATTAGCAAGAGTAAAAAGAGAAGATTTAATAAATTTATATAATCTTTGTAAAAGTTATGATATAGATAATTTTTTATCATACTACAAAAAAACTATTATTAATAAATATACTGACAATAGCACCTAAAAAGGAGATGTTTATATGTTAGATAGTTATATGAATAATATTGAAAATATTGTATCTTCCACCCTATTTATAGGTTTTAAAATTACTTTGATAATATTAGTATCTTTACTGATAATATCTCTAATTTTACTAGCAATAGGGTGTTTGATAAAATCACAAAAGATGAAATCAAAATTCTTAATAGCTGTTCCTAGTTTATTGATAGGAATAATTTTTTTCTTATCAATTCCACCTACCTTTATATATTTTAAGAATTTGATTTAAGTGTATAGTAACTCTCCTTAAAATTTGCCCAAATAATTTATAAGGAGATGATATTTAGTGAATTTTAAAAATCGAAAAAAGCATTTAGTTCCTAAAATAAAAGCAATTGGAACTATGATTACATTGTTTGCTATAAAAGCTAATATGTGCTTTGCGACAGAAGGTGGTACAACTATTGGAACTGCAGAGGTAGAAACAGCAACTGAAAATATAAAAAGAGTAATTACAAGTATAGCAATGCCTCTTGGTGGAGTACTTATATTTGCTAGTGTAGTTATAGCAGCAATAAAAATGATAGCAAACTCAAATAACCCTCAAAAAAGAGCTGAAAGTATTGGTAGTTTAGCCTGGATATGTGGTGGAGGTGTTATATTAGGAGCATCTTTAATAATTGCCGGTATAATCATAAATATTGCAACAAATAATTCTGGAAATTTACTTGGTGGATAGGTGATTATTTATGAGAGTATTTAAAGTTCCTTTTGATATAAAAAGGGAAGAAAAAATTTTTGGTGGTTATTTAAGTTTAAGACAAGTTGTTTATTTAATGCTCGGTGCATCTAGCCTATCTCTTTTTGCTACACCATTACCAATAGCATTAAAAATATTACTTATCTTTTTTATTATAAGTTTCTTTTTATTGTGTACTTTTTTGAAAATTGGTGAGCAGAACTTTGATAAGTTCTTTTTTTATTTCATTAAATATCTCTTTCGCAAGAAATATTTTGTATATAAGAGGTGTTTAAAATGGTAATAATGATTATATTTTTAGTTTTAACTGTTCTATTTATCATAGGTACAGTTATTTATTTAAACAATAAAAAGAAAAATGTAAATGCACCAAAGCATAGTGCAGAAACAAAAGATAAAGATAAAAGTAATAAAAAAGGAAAAAAACAATTAACAGATATTTTGCAGATAAAAATTAAAGATAATATTATTTGTTTAGGTAATAGATATTCAAATGTAATTAAATTAGGAAATATTGATTATAATATGCTTTCAAATTCTGAACAAGATTCCATTGAAAATGTACTTATTCAAACAGCACTAGCAATAGATTATCCTATTCAATTTTTTTCTACAACAGAATTTATTGATACAAGCAAGGTTATATCTTTAATTAAACAAAATAAAACAAACAACACAAAAATTAGAGAATATAAAGAATATCTTATTGACTATCTACAAAATCTTATGGAAAACAGGACTATTTCTGTTGTAAAGAATTATGCAATTATCAGTTATGATGGTACATATGAAAAAGCTATTGAAGAATTAAATAGGAAGTCATTATCTTTTACAGGAAATTTACTTAGAGCTAAAATTGTTTGTGAGATATTAAACGAAGATGACTTATATAATTTGATTTATAGAGAATTAAATAAAAATTCTGCTATAAATATTAGCAACTTAAAGGAAGGAGGTAAAAATTTATATGTTGGAAAAAAACAAAAAGCAAAAAGAAATAAACATATTTAATAATATTCCTACAATGGCAGATATTTTATTACCTGAAACATTACAGGAAAGAAAAGATTATTTAGTTTTAGGATATAACAAATATACAAGATTTTTTGCAATGACAATTTATCCGGAACAAACTTGGGTAAGTTGGCTTGATGATCTATTTCATATAGGTAATATAAATATTTCTGTAAAAATTGAGCCTTCAAGCAATGGAAATGTAATCAATCAATTAACAAAAAAATTAGTTCAAAGTCAATCTGAATATGCTACATATAGTCGACAGGGAAATATCTTACATCTTCCAGAATTAGAAAAACAAATTGGAGATTTAGAAGATTTACGAATGCTTATACAAACTAATCAAGATAAACTCTTTTTTGCTACAATATTCATATCAGTAAATGCTGAAACTTTAGAAGATTTAAATGAAAAGACAAAGATATTAGAAAGTGAATTAAACAAAAAAACGGCTATGATAAGAACATTAACTTTTAGGCAAGTTGAAGGATTAAAAACAATATTACCTACTGGAGAAGTTCCTATTCCTAATTACGAAAGAAATATGGTCGCAGGTCGGCATTGCTACACTTATTCCTATATCAAATCCTAATCTTTCACATGATAGAGGTATTTTTATTGGAAGAAATATGTATACAAATGCACCCGTATATGTAGATACATTTATTGGTCCTCCCACTCTCCCCAACCCTCATGTATTTATATGTGGTACTTCTGGTGGTGGAAAGAGTGTCGCTCTAAAAACATTAACTGCAAGAAACATTGCAACAACAGGTTGCGGTGCTTTTTTTATTGATGTTGAAGGAGAATATACCAACCTTACTCGAATGCTTGGAGGAAAAGTTATAAAAATTGAACAAGGAAAGTCAGCAGGAGTAAATCCTTTTGAAATAGAACCTGATAAAAAAGGAAATAAGCAATTTATAAATATTTTAGATAAAGTTGCAGAGATAAGAGCATTACTTGGAACTATTTGTAGGAATTATGGAAGGACATTAACAGGAACTGAAAACACAGAAATTGAGGTAATTGTAAATCAATTATATGCAGAAAAAGGCATTACAAGTGATGTAAATTCACTTTTTGAAAAAAAAGGTGGAAAACTAGACAATGGAAAATATGCTATAGGAAGGATACCTAAAAAAATGCCAACTCTTACAGATTTTCAAAAAAAATTGAAAGAAAGAGGTAATTGTGAAGAACTATCAAATATATTAGTTCCTTTTTTGAAAGGCAATTCATTACGGTATGTTTGATTGTGAAAGTAAAATTCTATCAAGTGAAGATATAATTTGTTTTGATATGTCAGAAGTAAAAGATGAATTTACCAAGTTATATTCTAGTTTTGTAATATTAACATGGGTTTGGCAAAAATATGTACTAAAAAATAGAGAAAAAAAGAAAATAATTGTATGTGATGAAGCATGGTTATTTTTAAAATATCAGGAATCAGCTGAATTTTTAGTGAATGTGGCTCGTAGAGGCCGTAAATATAATGTTCCTTTATTTATTCGGAAGTCAATTTATTGATGAATTTTTACGGCTGTGATGAACGGAAGAACAATCATTAATATATGTTCAACAAGATATATCTTTAAGCAAAGTCCTGGTAGTGTGGATGCAGTAGTAGAATTTTTTAATTTATCTGAAGGTACAAAAAATTTCTTAACTGCTGCTAGTCCTGGTCAATGCATTATAAGTCTAAATAATAGTGTTACTGCAATCAAATTTGTAATAACACCTTATGAAGAACAATTTGTATTTACCTAAAATATAGTGTTTCCTACTGCCCTATTATTTAAAGTAGGAGGCAATAATTTGAAAAAAGTAATAAAAAGTTTTGTAATAGTAATTACTCTAATCTTTTTATTATCTCCGTTTTGTTTTGCAGAAGATATGGATTTCAAAGAACAAGTAAAGCAAGAAGATCGGTAGCCTTTTTGAAAAGATAATTGCAGAATGTATACGGTGGTATTGCACAAACAGTTTTTGATTTCACAACTGGAGAAGATGCAAATGTGGGATTTAAAGACTATGATGAACTGATTTTCAATAACAAACAAAATAGTGATAATTTATCCCCTTTTACTAGTGAATTGTGGAATAAAACAATGAATTGGTACAAAGTTTTTGCAATAATTTCTGGAACTTTAATTTTAATTGCTGTTTTTATTCTGTCATATAAAATTATGAATGCTGGTACTAATACAGCAAAGAAAAATGAAGCTAAAGAAAGTTTAATGAGACTATGTTTTGGTGGAGTTGCAATAGCTCTTGCTCCATTATTTATAAAATTTTTGCTATATATAAATAATAGTTTAGTATATTTACTTGTAACTGCTGCAAATACTGGCACATTAGACGCATCTCTTGGTGATAGTATGCTCACAAGTATAAAAACAGGAAATGCTATAACAACTGCATTAGTAATAGCAATGTTTATATATTTGTTTGTTAAGTTAAATATAAAGTTTATTGTAAGACAATTTACAATTATTATATTTACAATTTTCACACCAATAGCAGCAGCTTTATGGATAATAAATAAAAATGTTACAGCAGCTGCAGTATGGGGTGGGCAAATTATAATGAATATATTTATGCAATTTATATACTGCTTTTTATTCCTTATCTACCTTGCATTTCTTCCAAGTGGTGGAGGATGGGCAGTTTCTTTAATTTGGGCAATGATGATATTACCTTTAGCAGATGCTTTACAAAATTGCTTACAAAATTTAACTTCAAGAATTGCAGGTGTTGATAATGAACAAATGACAAATCGTGTAATAGGTATGGGAGCAATGGCTGGTTTTGGTTTAGCAGCTATAAAAGAACAATTTAAAACACCTTCAACAGAAAATAATAATGGCAACACAAATGGCAACAATTCTGGTAGTGGTTTACAAGGTCTTGTATCAAGAGCAAAAGCAATAGTAAATCCTACTATGAATTTGAGTGCAGAAAAAGATTACAATGGTAATGTAAATCCTATTAGAGATGTCATTTCAAAAGAAAAAAATACAGTTAGTATTCCTAAGTCAAACGGAGAAAGTAAAAATAATTTAAGCAATGGAAATAAAATCAGTCCTAAATCTGTCGCTACAAATATCGTTAAAGGTGGTGCTAAGGCAACAACTGCATATCTTGGTATTGGTGCAAAAATGGCTGAAGGAAATTTTGATAGTTATAGTCATAGAAATAATATAAAAAGAAAAAATAATTTTCAAAACACAGAATATGTTAATAAATTAGCAAATGACAAGGCAGAAAACCAAAAATATGGTGGTGATAGTAATGAGCATAAAGAACAAAGTTAAAAATAAAGCGAAAAATAAAATAAAAAAAGTCGCTTTTAAAGTTATTAAGCCTTTTCTACCTTTTATACTTATTATTGGTCTTTTGTTTTTTGCAATTTGTACGATTATAGATGCAATCTTTGTACAAGAAGTTCAAACAGATAGTTCTGACCTACCACCAGAGCAAGCAGAAATTAGAAATTTATGTATAGAGAAATCAGAATATTTAAACACTTGCCATAATTATATTGGAACTGAATCCACAAATAACTTACTAGATGTGGATAACAGAGAAAATGATAAGTTAATAGAATGGTCTCATCTTTACGCAATAATGGCATTTCATAATATGACAGATAATAAGGATATTAACAAAGATTTGTTAACTCAAGTAGCAAGTAATTTTGAAAGTACTTTTAAATATGAAAAAGATACTGTAATAATAGAAACTACTACTAAAGACAAGGATGGAAAAGAAACTACTACTAAAAGAGAAGAAACACATTATATACTTGTAGAAAGTGATTCAATATTACGGACATTATAAATATAATTACGAATCCAAAACAATAGAAAATGGAGATACTAAAACAACAGGAAAAGTATTTACAAATGAAGAATTAATTGGCGAAAAATACGAAAGATTAAGAGCATACTTAAAGGATAAATTAAGGATAAGAGAAGATGACCTTGATACTGATATTCAAGTAATTATTCAAGCAGCTAATGGTTATTATGAAGGTGAAGAAAGTACAGCTTGGCTACAAGGAAATTCATCTAATTCAATTATCATTAGTGATGGCTCAGGTCTAGTTCCAACTGGTATGTTTACATGGCCAATACCCGGATATACAAATATCACCTCTCATTTTGGTATGAGAACACATCCTATAACTCGGTGTATACAAATTGCATAGTGGTACAGATGTTGGTGCGCCAGTAGGTGCTAATTTTGTAGCTATGGCAGATGGAACAGTAATAAAAGCTGTTTATAATAATGCTTATGGAAATATGGTAATGATAGATCACCGGCAATGGTATTGTTACTTTATATGCACATGGCTCTGAAATACTCGTCAAGACGAATCAAGTTGTAAAACAAGGAGAGCCAATTCTTAAAGTTGGAAGTACTGGATATTCGACAGGACCTCATGCACATTTTGAAGTTCGTATCAATGGAAATTTTGCAAATCCTGAAGACTATTTTGAATAAAGGAGGAAACTAAAAAAATGGTATTAATTTTTACAGATAATGAGCAATTAGATAGAGATTTAAGTAAAAAAATAGATGATAGTAGAATAGTATATTATCCAGACTATGTATTGGAAGAAAAAGATGCAACTACTCTAATTGCAACAATTCAACCTAATAAATATAATTTCAAAGACTTTATGTTTAAAGTCCGAGAAAAAAATATCCAAGTTATTCTTATTTTGGAAAATGAAAAAGTAAAGGAATTAAAAGATGCACTTATGCTTGGTATTTATGACATAATTTTTGATCCTTTTGACTTGGAGGATGTTTGTAATAAAATTACAAATCCTAATCCATTTTCCAAAGTTTCAAAATATATAAAAGAGATGATAAGACTAGAAAATATCTAAGTCTTTTTATTTTGGAAAGGAGGATTTATTTTAAATTTAAAAGAAAGGAGGAAATTTTTTTGAAAGACAAGACAAAAAAAATTATAAAGATTTCACTTATTATTCTATTATGTCTAATTGTATTGTTTGCAGGTATATTTTGTGCATATAAATACATACAACATAAGCATATACAAGACAATATAAATTATGTCTATAACATATATAATAATGACAATAGACAAGATATTGTTACAGAATATACAACTGAAAACTATCAAAAAATAGCAGGAACTCCTGTCGAATCAGAATCAGATAGTACAAAAACACTCAATGCTATTGCAACATTAGAAATACCATCTATTAATTTTAAAGATATTGTAATAGAAGGAACAACTCAGGAATCATTAGCACAAGGAATTGGTCTTTTCGAACATAGCAATATTTTGCAAGGTAATGTTTGTTTAGCAGGACATAACACTTCTAGATTTTTAGCTAATTTGAAAAATGTCAAAGAAGGAGATATCATAAAATATTCTTCTTGTCTTGGAAATAAAGAATATACAATAACAACAATTAAACAAATAGAAGAAACAGATTGGTCTATGTTGGAAAAAACAGAAGATAATAGAATAACAATTATAACTTGTGTAAGAAATCAACCAACTCAAAGGCTTTGTGTTCAAGCGTTAGAGGTACTTTAAAAATTTTTTCTCTTCAACATTCCTTTTTGTACAAAAAAATGTTACCCTAAAAAAGAGGTGATGTTTTATGAAGAAAAAAATGTTTATAATTATTGGATTATTAGTTTTAGTAATAAGTGTATTATTATTAATAAGCTATATTGGAAATAAGAAAAAAATTTCTAATATAGAAACACTTAATGATGCAATGGAACAAAACAATATAAAGGAAACTAATACTATTGCTGAAATTAAGCCTGAAGAAAATGACATCCCATATAATCAGGTGGAAAATGTTATTCAAGAAAACACAATAGATGAAAAAACAGAAACATTGAGAAACAATATGGAAGCTAAAGAAAACACAGAAAAAAACAACCAAAATAAAAATGATAAGATACAATCTGAAAAAGGAAAAACAGAAGAAAATAAAAGTACAGATACAAAAGAAAATACCAGTTACACAACACCTACAACAAATGGAAACAGTAATGAAAGTAAACCTACAACCCCACCAGCAAGTAATCCACCAACTACTTCTACAAATACTGATAGTAAAAAACCTACACAAACTATAGATAGAATAACACAAGAAGAATATGATGATGAGATAGAAAGTTATCTAAACGATATTATGAAGATAAAACCAAATCTCAAATATGTCTACGAAAAAAGAGGCCAGGTTTTTTACCCATATAGAACAGAGGAGATTAAAATTGCTGTTGGCAAAGTAAGTTTTGGAACGATTTATTATTATGTAGAAAAATTTGTTGAAGGTAATCAAGAAAAATTTAAATATTACATAGACTGGGCTGGAAATTAAATATAATTATAAAAATAGGTTTTAAAGAGCCTATTTTTTTGTATTAAAATTTAAAAGGAAAGAAGGTATTGTTTATGAAAAATAAACTATTAAAAAAAGTTTTTTGTATATTCTCTTTAATCACCATGTTATGTACAACTATATTTCCAATATTTTCACAGGTACAGGCTGCAAACATTGGAGATAAAGTAGAAATAGTAGAATTAGGAGAATGTGCAAGGCATGTAAAATATAATTTTGGAAATGGTGTTTATTCTTATATTATTACTCATTATGTAGGATATTATGACAATGGTGTTTTCCGTCCTGCATATTGTCTTAATAAAGATAAACCAGGTGTAGATGATACACTATCTTATGATGTAACTATAGAAGAAGCAATGAGCAACCCAGCAGTTTATAGAGTTTTATTAAAAGGATATCCTTATGGTGGCAATTTAGGATTTGATGATCCAAAAGATGCATTCTTCGCAACAAAACAAGCAGTATATCGTGTGTTAGACGGCGGAGATGTAAATAATTATCAAGGAGCAGATGAAATTGGTAATCGAATTGTTGCTAAAATTAAAGAATTAGTTGATTATGGTAGAAATGGTACAGAAACAAGAATTGATCCTGTATTAAATATTAGTACTGTTAAAAACGCAAGTGTTGATGATAAAGATAGCACATATATTTCACAAATATTTAAAGTAGATTCTCCAATAAATTCAAAAGATATTCGTATATATATGAATGGAGAACAAGCACCTGCAGGAAGTAAATTAACAGATATGAACAATAATGAAAAAAGTGAATTCTCAAAAGGTGAACAATTTAAAGTTATTGTACCTAGAAAAAATATAACAAAAGATGTTTCAATAGATATTACAGCAACAGGAAATGTAGAAACTTTCCCTGTTTTTTATTGTAAATCTCCAAATCCTGAATGGCAAGACTATGCAACTGTATCAGATCCATTTGTATTTACAACTACAAATGCAAAAATGATATATACAGAGCCAACAGGAGAAATAGAAGTAGATAAAGTTTCTAAAAAAGACAATGAATATAGTGGACTACCAGCAGGAAGTGGACTTGAAAATACACTTATTGAAATTGAAAGAATTGATGGAGTTGAAACTTATAAAAAACAATTCTATACAAATGAGTTAGGAAAAGTTATAGCAGAATTAAAACTTGGAAAATATAGATTAACTGAAATCAAAGCTTCTGACTACTATCAAATAGGTAAAGAAGGAGCAGAATATGAATTTGAACTTACTTATGATGGACAAAAAGTAATAATTAAAATAGAAAATGATAATGTAACATTAGAAACCGAAGTTGAAAAAGATGGAGACACTCAAGGACAAGGAAATGAAGTTATAAATTATCAAATTTCAAATGTTCATAATGCATCTTCTGTAAGACTTGAAGACTTTAGAATTGAAGATAGTTTACCTAGTGAAGTTCGTTTACAAAGTATTACAACAGGAACATATAACGAAGATTTAAAATACAAAGTAACATATACAACAAATAAAGAAAATACAAAAACAATAGCAACTAATTTAAGTACAACAAAAGATAATACAATAGATTTTACAAAAGAGAAACTTGATGAAGATGAATATATAACTAAATTTGCACTTGTTTTTGACAGTGTTAAATCTAACTTTAAAAGCACAAAAGACATAACAGTTGCAGCTAAAGTAATTGAAGGACTAGAAGTAAATTCTACTTTCAAAAATTGTGTAGTAGTTGGTGGTACATATATCGGAGTTACTGTTGAAGATAAAGACTGTACACCTACAACAGTTTATGAAAACAAAGTAGAAATAAATAAAACAGCTGCTGAAGATAATCAATATACAGGAGATAAAGCTGGAGATAAACTTTCAAACATAACATTTGACATATTTAATGCTGAAACAGATGAAAAGTTTGGAACAATAAATATTCAAAATGGTTATGGAGAATTAAAATATTTACCTATTGGAAAATGGTATGCAGTTGAAACCTCAAAAAATGATTATTATATATTCCCAGAAAATAATAGATTTGATTTTGAAATTACACAAAAAGGACAAACTGTTGTATTAGATATTGAAAATGATGTTGTAAATTTAATTGTAGATGTTGAAAAGACTGGAACTGTAGAAACTGAGCCAGGAAAAGATATTACATATAATTTTGATATTCAAAATAAATCAAATGATACTGTAACTAATTTTATTTGGGGAGATATTCTTCCATCAGAAGTTAGAGCAAAAAGTATTACAACAGGTACATTTAACAAAGACAATACATATAAAGTACAATATATAACAAATAACAATTCAAATTGGAAAACAATTAAAACATGCAATACAAATGAAAGTTCTGAAATACTATTAGATAGCAATACATTAGAATTAGCTGAAAACGAATATGTAACAGAAGTTAGATTTGTATTTGAAAATCCAGTTGAAAAAGGATTCAAAAATGAAGGTACAAAAATAATAGTTACAGCAAATGACGATTTACAAAATAATCAAATAATTGAAAATCATACATATATTACTGCTGATTATTTAGATGTAAAATTAGATGATGAAGATGAGTTCCATACAATAATTAGAATACCTGAACCAGAAAAGCCAAAGACATTGCCTAGAACGGGTAAATAAATTTAGTTAGTAACTTCTTATAAATTGCCCTTCAAAATAAATTTATAGGAGGATTAAAATTATGGAAATTACAAATGTTAAAATTTATAAAGCAAAACAAAGAGGTCCAGTATTGGCCTATGCTAATGTTATTTTAGACAAACAATTTATGATTAGAGGAATTACACTTATAGAAAAAGATGGTAGAAAATTTATTTCTATGCCTTCAAGAAGAGTTTTAAATGGTGATAGAAATTTTAGAGATACTGCCCACCCACTAAATCGTAAAATTAGAAAAGATTTAACGGATGCTATATTTGAAGCATATGAAGAATTTTTAGAATCTGAAGAATAATGTGTTTGCTTCCTTATTTTTTTGCCCTTCAATACTACTAATGAAAGGACTTTTTTATGATTATAAATGAAAGAATAAATAAACAATTAAAGATTTTAAATAAACAGATAGAAAATACTTTAAATAGTAATAGTTTAACAGACCTACAAATTGAAAGTTTTTTATTGAATTTTGAAAAGGCAAGATATAATCTCTTGTCGGAGGTAAAAGAATATAATAAAAATGTTGAATTTGAATATGAAAAAATTAAAAGTGTTGATGATAATTACAAAACGGATTTAAAAGATGATGTGTTGAAAATATATGTACCTGAAACATTGCCAAGTTTCAAGAATTTAAAGACACACACTTATAAGAGAATATTGCTTAATGTTGCAGAAATAACCAAGCAATATAAAGGACTATTTTCTAATGAAGTTTTTATATATATCAAAGTATGTGATAACATACAAGGTTGGGACATTGATAATAAATATGTAAAACCAATTGCAGATGCTTTAATAATAAGTGGAGTTATACAAGATGATAATATGTCGAAAATGTTTTATTGTGCCAAAGGAGAATTTTCTGAAATTCCACACACAATTATTTATGTATTGGATGGTAAAAAAATGGAGCAATTTTTGAAAAAAGTAGAGTTCTAAAAGTAGGGTTTTGGGTAAAAAAATTTTTTGATTTTTTGCGACATCAAAAAAATTAAAAAATCTTTTAAAATCAATACTTTCATAAATTGTAATCCCTATTTGGTTTGGTGGTGGTAAGGATGTGAGAGCGAAGCTGTCGCATCACTTCCCTTCAAGTTCAACTCATAGAATTATTAAATGTTTTATTAGGAGGTGATTTTTTTTGAGCAATTTTCCAAATGGACCAGAAGAAATTTCTTTATTAGAATTTATATCAAAGTATCAATATTTGGATGTAAAAGATTCAAAATATTTTTTTAATACACAGAAATATTATAAAAAAAGAATTAGTAATTTGGTGGCTAAAAGATATTTGAAAAGAACAAAATCACATCATCTTGTATTGGATGAATTAGGGATTGAATTTGCTGGACTATTTAAATTTGAATATAACAAATTAAATCGAAATGTAAAATACTTGCCTAGACTACTATATATTAGTAAAATGGCAGCTTTTTATTACAACTGTGCTAATGTAAAATTTATACCTTCATTTTCCATGAAAAATAAAGAAGAATTTACAATTACATCAAGAAAGTTTATTGGTGTATTAGAGATAAATGGAATGGAATACCTTACATATCACCTTACAGAAGAACACAATGACAAATATTTAAGATTGCTTATATACGATTTACAAAAAGAAAAAACATATAAAAATATAATAATTTTAACTAATGATGAGAATAGAATAAAAATAAATCAATTTACATTTGGAATGAATCAGTTATTAATTGTTAAAGATACTGAAGAAAATAGAGAAAAATTAAAATACTTGCATAATATTGATTGGTATAATATTATAAAAGCAAAATATAAAAGGAATGATATATATTTATCAGAATATAGTTTTTGTGAATACACTGACTATAAAAACAGATATATTTCTACCTTTTATTTTTTTGATACTGAAAAAATAAATAGAATCAAATCTTTCTTAAAAGAAAACAAGAATAAAAATGCTGATATTTTTTGTAATTATGAAATAAAAGAAATGTTAGTTAAAGAACTTCCAAATTGCAATTATTTTGTTGTTGATTTGGAAAATTATATAGATAAAGAGAAATTTGTATATGAATAAAAAAGTATATTTTTATATATTTTTATTTTTGTTTTTTACACTAAATATCGTTATTATTACAAATGTAAAAAAATATATTGAAATTTTAAATATATGCTTTAATGAAAATATTTTCCTTAGCAACAAATTATATGCCATTATTTCATTCACAATTGCCTTTATTTCCATTTTAATTATATTAGACATATTACTTGTTATCTCAAAAGGTAAAAGTGAAAATAAAGGCATTATTTTCAAACCTGAAAATGGGACTTATGGAACTTCTGACTGGATGCCAGAAAATGAAATAAAAGAAGTTTTATCAATAGATGATGTACCGGGTATTATTTTAGGAAAATATAATGAGAATATAGTAAAAATACCACTTAACAGCTATTTCAATAAAAATATATGCGTATTTGGTAGTAGTGGAAGTATGAAAACTACAGCTTTTCTACTAACAAATTTACTAGAACTTTCTAAATATAGAAAATCAATTATTGTAACTGATCCAAAAGCTGAAATATACAGGACTACTTCTAGTTATTTTAAAAGTATCAATTATACTGTAAGAGTTTTAAACTTAAAAGACATGCGTCATTCTGACCGTTGGAATCCTCTTGCAGAAAATGAAAATATTAATGATGTTCAAATGAGCGCAAATGTCATTATATCGAATACTCAAAAGAAAAGTGGTAAAGATGAGTTTTGGCCAAGAGCGGAAGAAAATTTATTAAAAGCATTTCTTTTTTATTTTTTACAAATACTTGTTGACCAAAATAATTTGACTAATATTTATAAAAAAATTGCAGGTGGCGATATAAATGAAATAGATGCCATATTCAAGGGATTACCGAATGAACATCCTGCTAAAATGAGTTACAATATATTTGCAAGTGGTAGTGATACTATAAAGGCAAGTGTTATTACAGGTCTTGGAACTCGATTACAGACATTTCAAAATGAAGATTTACAACGATTAACTTCTGCTAGTGATATTGATTTGACTTTACCTGCTAAAAAGCCTTGCATTTACTATGTTGTAACAGATGATATGAATGGAGCTTACGATTTCTTAAGCTCTTTATTTTATACATTTCTTTTTATCAAGTTAGTTAGATTTGCAGATTCAAGACCAAATGGAAAATGTGATGTTGATGTTTTCTGTTTTTTAGATGAATTTGCAAATATACGGACAAATACCTGATTTTAATAAGAAAATTAGCACGGTTAGAAGTAGACGGCATACGGACTAATAGTAATAACACAAAATAAACGGCCAACTCGACAGCCGTTATCCTAATAAAATGTCCGATGAAATAATTGGAAACTGTGATACAATACTCGGCTTGGGAACAACAGACACTTTAACAGCACGGATTTTTTTGTGATTTACTTGGTGTTTCAACTGCAGAAAGTAAGTCTGTTAGAAAGTCTAATTCAATAGAAGGTGACCTTTTAGAATATGGAGATAAAAATATATCTTCAATACAAAGAAATCTATTAAATAAAGATGAAATATTAAGACTTCCAACAACTAAATTGCTTACCATTTTAAGAGGTAATAAACCACTTCTTTTAGATAAAATAAGATACACTGAACATTCGCTTGCTCAAAAGTTAAAAGATAGCTCTATTTATGATTATAAGCCTGAATGGACAAAAAACACAAATGTAGAACATATACCAAGAGAGAATATTACTAAAATTACTAGAAGAAAAAAGAAAAGAAGTTTTGAAAATTTTTAGTATTATGATATAATCATCTTGAACAATAGTAATTTATTGATAAGAATAAAAAATTAAGAAATATTTAATTGTTATTTTTGTTTATTTTATATATAATTCATAAAACATTATTTGTAGATGGAGGAAGATATGAAAGAATTAGTAGATTTTGTTGTTTTATTTATTTTATATATTTTTATATTTTATAAAAGATGGAAAGTAAAAGGAAAAGATATCTTATTTATAAATACTATAATGTATATATATTTATCTTTTGTATTGTATTTTACTTTAATGCCTATAATCACATCTTTGCCATTTGTATTTAATCACTCTTATGTTCCAATGAATTTAGTGCCTTTCATTGATATTTCGACTGGTCGAGGAGATTTTATTAGACAAGTAGTATTAAATATTGTAATGACAATTCCGTTTGGATTTTTATTACCACTTATCAAAAATAAAAGAATAAACTTAATGAAAATAGTATTATATACATTCTTATTGAGTTTAGGTATTGAGATATTGCAACCATTAATAAATGATTTTAGATCATCAGATATAACTGATTTAGTAACTAATATATTTGGAGGAATTATTGGATATATATTGTATTTAATATTTAAACCATTAACAACTAAAATATTAAGTTATATAAAAGAGAAATAAAGACAAATTACAATTTAATAAGTAAACTGTAGGTATGTTTTTTTTAAAATAAACCTATAGTGTGTGGAAAATAAATAATTTTTATGCTAAATTGTTAATAAAGAGGTGGTAAGTATGGATAAAGTAAAAATAGGTCAATTTATTGCAAGTTGTCGTAAAGATAAAAAACTAACTCAAGAGCAATTAGCAGAAAGATTAAATATAAGCAAAAATGCAGTTAGCAAGTGGGAAAGAGGAATTTGCTTAATGGATATGTCGCTTTTAAAACCTTTAAGTGAAATACTAAATGTTAGTGTAAATGATATTTTATCAGGTGAAAAAATACCAGAAGATAAAATAAAAGAAAAGTCAGAAGAAAATCTTATAAAATTATCAGAGTTCAATCACTATAAAAGTGTTACTATTGGAACTGTATTTATATTATTAACAATTACAATTATTATTGTATATTCTCTCATTAAAGATTTAGAATGTTCTGGCTACACAACTTTATTATTTGGATTTTCAGCAGTTGTCTATTTTTATAAATATAAACAAACTAATGATAAAAACTTATTATTGTGGGCTTGGTGTATGATTATCCCATTCGTTGCAAATTTTATTGCTTTCATACTATCAACAATATAAATTACGATTTTAAAATTACTTTATACGAAAGTATAGAGTAATTTTTCTTTTTATGATATGATAATAAAAATAGTAATTTGAAAGTGAGTGGAATATGGAAAGACCAATATTTGAAAATATAAAAGATTACCAAGAATTTTCTAAATATTATTGGTATAGAGAAGAACTAAAACAGATATGTAAAAAAATAGGTGTTGCCAATACTGGAACAAAACAAGAATTGAATTATTATATAGAACAATATTATAATGGAAACATAATAAAAGATAAAACATATAAGGTTAATAAGATTAAGGAATCTTCTATAAGTTTAGATTCTAAATTATTAGAATGTGGTTTTTCTTTTAATCAGAAATTTAGAGAATATTTTTCAAAATTAACAAATATAGATAATTTCAAGTTTAATGCTGATATGGCTACTACTTGGAGAGTTATAAAAAAGACTAATGATACAAACTTTACAATTCAAGATATGCTTGATGTTTATTATGGTAAAAAAGAATATGCAAAATATGATAATTCGTCTTGCGAATGGAATAAATTTTTAAAAGATTTTTGTGCAGATGAAAGAAATTCAGTATATAAAAACAAAATAAAAATTGCTTCAATTTTATGGAATGAAGTTCGTAATTCAACAAAAGCAAAAGTTTATACAGAAGACTTAATAGAAAAATATGCTGATAAAATAAAAAATTATCAGTAATACAAATTACAATTTAATTAATTAAAATGATTATGGCATTTACTTTAAAGGTAAGTGCTTTTTAATTGGAGGTGAGAAATTGGAGAACTTAACAACAAAGGAATTATTGAGAAGTAAAGAAGAAAAGAGAATATTAACAGGTAAAATAAGTGGAATTGAAGATGAATATTACAAATTAAAAGGTAAAAAAATTTCTTGTGCAATAGTATGGTATGGTGGAATAAAAGTTTTAATTCCTTGTACACACTTAGGAATAGAGAAAATAAATAAATCAATGATAAGAGGAATGTTAGGCGCAGAAATAGACTTTATTGTAATAGAAATAGATTCTACTAGTAATATTGCAATAGCAAGTAGAAAAGATGCAATGATATTACGATCACAAATAGAATTTCAAAAACTAAAAGAAAATGATGTTGTTAGAGTGAGAATTTTAGCAGTTGGAATTAAGCATATTATAGTAGAATTATATGGAAAAGAGATAATTATAAAAGCTGATAATCTACAACATACCTATATTGTCAATTGTAAAGATTATTATTCTCCAGGAGAATATTTAAAGGTTAGAATAAAGAAAATAGATATTGAAAAAAATGAATTTGAATTATCTGCAAAAGATTTTATTGAAAATCCATTTAAGAATATCAGAAAATATATTGTTGAAAGTGGAGAATATACAGGAAAAGTAATAGCTTTTCCAAAACAAAATAGTGGAATAATAGTCCAATTAGATAATTCAAAGGTTAGTGTTCTTGCAAGAGTCCCACCTCGTTTTAATAATTATCCACATTACCAAGACAATGTGTTGATAAAAATTAGTGAAATCAAGGAAGATAAAAAATTAATATATGGTTACTTAATGAGAATAATTTAATAAGGGAAGGTGGTTAAAATAAAAGAAAAAGATACTAAAATAATAAATTTTATACAAGATTTTGGTGCTACTAAAATAGAACACTTACAAAGACTATTTGATGAATATAATAATAATTTTAAAAGTATAATATCAAGTAATGCAATAAGCAAAAAAGGAAATATATTAGTTCATAATACACAAAAGATAGATGATAATATGTTAGTAGCATTAGATATATTATGCAGATATAAAGGAAGATTTGTAACATTTCATAAAGGCAATTTTCCAATATATATAACATTTTTAACAAAAGACAATTTACTATATCATATAATTGTTGCTGATGAAGGTAACAAAAAGGGAATTATAAAATTAATTAATTCTCCCCTAACACTCCCTAAAGCAGATAGATTAATTTTAGCGTTTCCCGATAGGGAAGATGTAGAGAAAATAACTTGCGATATACCTTTTTTATATTGTACTTACCCTGATTTAGATGTAGTAAATGATGAAATTACAGAAGATGAATACGACGAATATTTTTTAGAAAATGAATAAAAATATTGATTTTTTAAGGTTTTAATGATATAAATATCTTCAATATATAAAATGATTCATATATTTATATATTACTAAATCTTTTAGCAGATGCAGCAGTGTATCTGCTTTTTTTATGCAAAAAAAATCATAAATTCCCAATTAAGAAAATTTATGATTTATATTATTTAATGATATATATATCCAAATATTATATTTATTTTTCCATATAAGGTACATTTTTTACTACTAATTGATATATATTACTTTTTTTCTTCTAATATTTTTATATATTTTTTTATAAGTTCTTGCATTTTTTTAAATCAAATTTAAAACAAAATTTTTCTCTATCTCCTTCCGATACTTGATCATAATATTTCGCATTTTTTCTTGTTATGTACCACATTATTTTTGTATCTGTTATTTGGTTTACCATCAAACAACAATAATCATAAATGTTTTCAGAAAGAAATTCTAATTCAATTGGTGAAATTTCACCACAAAATTCAAGAATATCTGATTTTATCATAATTAAAATCTCTCTTTTATTTGTTTTATTTATCATATTATCAAAAACTTCGACAATATTTTCATCTACTGATTTCTTCAATCTAATCTACCCTTTCCTTATTATTTCCTTTGCAAATATAGTAAATTCATCTAAAAATTCTTTTTTATCATTACAATTTTCTTTTAATTCTTTTAGCTTTATTTTTATTCTATTAAACATATCTTCATCTATCTTGTTACTTTTATATTGTCTATAATAATAATTATATCTTGAATTATAGTATTTGTTTTTCTCTTCACCATTAGAATCCAAAGGCTTATTTGATTTAACATTATTTGCAAAAATACATATAATTCTTGATCCATCTTCAATGGGTTTATCAATATACTTGTGTAAATAATAAATAGAACATTGTGTATTCATTGTTTTTCCATCTAACATATAAATTATTTTAAATGTTTTTGGTCTCATTATTTCCTCCTTGTAACAATTTTTCTAGAACAGGTATTAATTTGGATTGTGTAACTGGTTTTTCAATATAGCCATCAAAACCTAGTTCAACTACAAAATGAAATTTTGCATTTTTTGTAACAGTATGAATTACAACTGGTGTATTAAATCCTTCAATTTTTTTTAATTCTTCAAAACACTGTGGCCCTGAACCATCATCGTACACATTATTGCTAAATATTATGTCATATTTTTCATTATTCTTTATTCTTCTTATTACTTCGGCTTTAGTATAAGCAATAGTAACTTCAAATCCAAGACTTTCTAAAGCCTTTTTTGTAAAAATATAAGAACAAGCCAAATAATCTCCAACTAATGCTCTTTTGCCTTTATATATAGGATTATATTTCATTTTGTCAAAAGGCTCAAAATCATTTGCTGCAGATATTTCAATGTTTGTTTTAAAAGTTTTTTGTAATTCCTCGTATTCATTTTTATAAAAATTACATTTTTTCATAATTAATGCGATTTCTCTATTTTTTCTGGTTAATTCAAACTTATATTTTTTCTTTTGCTCTATCATTACTCCAAACATAACAATAATAATAAAAAGTAATGCGATAATTAAATAGTACATTTTTTCACCTCCGTTCATAAAATTTTTAGATATAGTTATAAAGTTAACTTTACGCTTTATTCTATATCTGCCAACTCGATTTTTTAACTAAATTACCCATTATTATATAGTTATTACCTATAATTTTATCACTAAATTATATATATTGTCTATTTCATTTTTAGTTAAAATTTTATTATACTATTAAATGGGGTGAAATAATGGCAAATTTAGATAATAGTATAATTATAGGTCGTAATATTAAGAATATTAGAAAAGACCTTGATTTAACTCAAGAAGATTTTGCAGAAAAATTAAATATCAATGCACAGTTTTTATCACAAGTAGAAACAGGAAAAGCTGGAATAAGTATAGATAATGCCATAAATATTTGTAATACTGCAAATTGTTCTTCTATTAGATTGTTCAAAGACCTTATCAAGTCCCCTGATATTATCGACCAATATGAACTTTTAACAGATAGAGATAAATCTGTTATAAATAAAATGATTACAGTTTTACTAAATACAAAATAAATATTCTTTAAAGCTAGCATTATATGGTGGTATATTGTTAGCTTTTTTATTTTCTCTAAATATTTCTAATCTCAATATTTCCTCATTTTACTTATATTTGTAAAAAAAATGGATAAAATAACCCAAAACCGTTAG
The DNA here is from genome assembly GCA_946578345.1 of uncultured Clostridium sp. Taxonomy (GTDB): domain Bacteria; phylum Bacillota; class Clostridia; order TANB77; family CAG-508; genus CALXVA01. The sequence continues at coordinate 1,298 of CAMOBD010000001.1, read as the reverse complement.
GTTCTGTTACAGTTTATCACAAAATTTGTAATAAAATCAATAAAAAAAGAATTAGTGAGGGATTTTCTTGAAAAAATATAATAATAAAGCAAATATAATTGGCAATCTTCTATTAGAACATCGAAATAAAAAAGGTTTCTCAAAAGAAGAAGTTTGTAGAAGAGTACAATTATATGGAATTGATATACATAGAGTTGAACTCTATAGAATGGAAAAAGGAATAAGTATTGTAAAAGATTTTGAATTAGTTGCTCTATGCAATGTTTTAGATATAGACTATAATACGGAAATAAAACCAATATTAGAATAGATAAAGATAGCTTTTGCTATCTTTTATTAGTTAAGAGATATGTATGAACACATTAGAATAGGATTTAGTATTTTGCACTAAATCCTTTTTATAATTGATTTACATTCAAATTGTTATTTATCAAGATGATTATAACATAAAAACCAGATAATTTTCTATTAATTATCTAGTTTTATACTTATAATTTTTTTATTAGATAAACCACTTCCAATTATAGAAAAAGTGTAATGCACAAGCTGATACAATATAAATTATAGGTTCAATTTTAGATAAATCTTGTATTCTCTTTTCTTCATTTTTATTAAATAATACTTTTCCTATCCCCTTCCAGATAGTATATCCAAAAACTGCACCAATTGTATTCGTTATTAAATCATCAATGTCTACTGCTCTATTAGTAGGTATTTGTGAAACTTCAATAAATAATGAAAATAATAATCCTATTATAGCAATTTTATATATGTTTCTATAATTTCTCCAAATATATGGAAGTAAAAAACCTAATGGCATAAGCATTATAATATTCATTATATAAGTAAAAAATCCATCTGATGTAAATGGTATTAAATTGATTTTAGCACTTTGTATAGATGGAATTAAGCCACCTTTATCTATTATATCCCAAATTGTACCTGACCCTGTTACCAAAAATACTAGATAAATATAAAATAAAAAAGTAAAAATCCATATACAATGAGAAGTTGTCGCTTTCTCTCCCTTTAACATTTTATATATTAGAAATATTACAGCTGGTACAAATACTAAAATCAAAGATATTAACTCTCCAATCATTTTATTTCTCCTTTCTTATATTATAATATTATATATTATATATTATAATATAAGAAATAAAAATTAAAAATTTCTTAATTTTATTAAATTATATATTATACATAGTGAAAGTGGAATTAATAAATTTAAAATTTGCCATATAAATTACTATTTATCACATAACATATATTACTTTCTATTAGGTTTTCTTTTAATT